>JBBSHU010000004.1:0-67007 GCA_038232455.1 Acidimicrobiales bacterium | reverse complement strand
GGTCACCGGCAGGTGCCGCAGGGCCCGGCCCAGACGCACCCGCCGCCGGGCTGTGGGCATAGGCATGCGACAGCGCGTCCCCAGCCCAGGCCGCCGCCGAGTGGGCGCCGTCGGGCTTCCACGCCCCGGAGGCGTCGAATGCGGCGGTGGCCCGGGTGGTCACCGCCAGCAGTCGTTCCAGCTGGCAGTGCAGGTCGACCAACGCCTCGCCGTCAGCGAAGACGCCGGGATCGACTTCGGTCAGGTTGTCGATGGCGGAGGCAATCTCCACCACGGTGGTACCGACGGACATTTGCAACCCCGAACCAAAGGGCATGACCAAGGGGAGGCGTACCTCCCGAGAACCTAAGTATACCGAACAAGTGTTCGTAACACAAGCAGCGTACGCACCTCTTCGCGCCACGTGAGCATTGTCGAGTGCCTCTCCCGCCTGGGTTCGCCGGTTACTTTGCCTGCTTGGAGGCGATCGGGCGTTCCTGGGCGGTCCGTCGGGCACTGTGGGCGGCCGACTGGAAAGGTTTCGTCGGACGACCTCCATATGCGCGTCGGGCAGGGTGTTCTTGAAGGCCCGAAAGAACTCCTCGTGTTGGGCCTTGTCGAACGTTCCGGCCGGCGTCGTGGTCGGGGCACGCATCCGCGAAGCAGGCGCTCATCGCATCGAGGTGCCCTCTCCTGCGCCTCGGTCTAAGCGGGCGACCGGATCCCGAGCGTCACCCATCCCTACTGCTCCTTCCCAAGAGTCACGGACGAAACCTGGCAATGGAGGGGTCGCCGCGCCCGACCCGATCAGCCTTCCGCCAAGCGGGTGAGGTCGGCGGCCCTCCAGAAGCCTGGTTCGGCGCGCTCGGCACAGCCGCCCTTGGCGTAGCGCTGGAGCCGCCCACGGCCATCGGTGGCCAGGATGTCGACGGCGTCGAAGAAGGCGGCCGGCCCGGCGGCGCGCAACGCCGTGTCACCCTCGCTCGGTCGGCGGGGGAAGCTCGTGGTGAGGAACACGAGGGGCGTCATGTCCGACGAAGCGCGCCCCCTGAGGGCACTGGCTCTCCCCAGGGCCTTCCACACGACGTCGGTGCGCAGCATCCCGTCGCGATGACGGGTGAGCGGTCCCACCACGTCGAACAGCCACGTGCGGCCTTCGCCGTCGAGCGCCGAGAAGGTCACCGCCACCGCTGTCCTGGGAACGCGGTGGTTACGGCCGGTGATGGTGAAGCCGGCCTCGACGAGGGCCTCTTCGGCCACCTGCGACGCGGCCTTGCCCTCCCCAATGGCGCGGCTCCGCAGGTCGTCGTCGGCCCACAGACGATCATCCTGAGGAGCGGCCCCGGCGACCCGGCGTCTGGCCATGTCGACGTAGGCAGGATCGAGGTCGTAGCCCACGTACCGGCGACCCAGCCCGGCGGCGGCCACCATGGTCGAGCCGCTCCCCATGAACGGATCGAGCACCAGGTCGTCGACGAAGGTGTAGAGATCGATGAGCTTTTCGGGAAGCTCGACGGGGAACGGGGCCGGGTGTCCGACCCGCCTGGCGCTCTCGGGCGGGATCGACCAGAGGTCGAGCGTCAGGGTCATGAAGTCGTCGGTGCCCACCTCGCTGCGGTGGGGAAGGCCCTCGGCCGCCCGCTGGCTGGCAGACCGGGCCCGGTCGAAGCGTCCCTTGCTGGCCACGACGACCCGTTCGGTGATGTCGCGAAGGACGGGGTTGGCCGGGCTTCGGAACGATCCCCACGCACACGACCCACTGGCGCCCTCACCCTTCTGCCAGATCAGCTCACCCCGCAGGAGCAGGCCGAGGTCGTGCACGAGGATGCGGACGATGTCGGCCGAGAGGCTGCGGTAGGGCTTGCGCCCGAGGTTGGCCACGTTGACGGCCAGGCGGCCACCGGGCTCGAGCGTGCGCACGCACTCGGCAAAGACCTCGGTGAGAAGCTCGAGATACTCGAGGTAGGACCCGGGAACGCCCTCGCGCTGGAGCTCCTCCTCGTACTGCTTGCCGGCGAAGTACGGCGGTGACGTGACCACCAGCGCGACCGACGCGTCGTCGACCGCGTCCATCGACCGGGCGTCGCCGCACACGAAGGGCTCGGGAACGGGCCTAGGCGCCGCCACGCGGTCGTCGTCGCTGAGATCGGGTGGGCGGAAGCGGTCGTAGAAGGCGGTGGCGTCGTGGCTCTCGCGACGGCCCACGCCAAAGTTCGAAGTCGACGTACGCCGTCGCTGGTCCATGCGGCCACCTCCCGCGCCAACAGTACGTGGGTCAGCTCAGCGGTTGGTTGCTTCGCCGCCCAGGGGGTAGCGGAGCGACGAGGAGCCCGACTCCCAGCTGGTGAGCAGGTGACGGGTGAATCGTTCCTCCACGGCCATGATCGCCTGAGCACCGAAGAGGATGTCGCCGACCAGGGCGGGCTCGGCCGCGGCCAGGCCGGCGGCCATGCGGTCGGCGGCCACGAACTGGTGCTCGGCGTCGGCCTCGACGTGGACGTCGTAGAACCGCCAGCCGCTGGCGGCGACTCCGAGCCGGCGGACCGCAGCGGCGTACCGGCCCATGGGCCCGATCGACGTCATCTCGAAGATGGCCAGGTGGCCGACGAGGGCTCCCCGGAACCGTCGGTGCAGGCCGAACATGGACACCAGGTTGACCGTGGCCAGCGTCGGTGCGGGAAGCTGGTCGAGGTAGGCGCCGTACGTGGGGTCGAGGTCGGCGGCGGCGAGGGTGTCGGCGAACAACGTCGAGTGCATGGCCGCCTCGACCCCGTTGCCGTACTCGTCGGCCTGGATGTGGACCATGGCGGCCTTGGCCTCGCCGGCCAGGCGGGGAATGGCCCAGGTGTGGGGGTCGGCCTCTTTGAGCTGGTAGGCGGACCGGTGGACGAGGAACTCGCGCAGCTGGGTGGGCGTGGCCTGCTCGGACACGAAGGCCGACAGCGATGGTCCCGACGAGTCGGCGATCATGTGCCAGAGGGACGCAGCGACGTCGCTGGATTTGCCCGGCCGGGGCACCAGGTCGCGCACGCCCCGCTCGAAGGCGTCCTCCAGGTCGCGGCGGAACCCGAGCAACGACGGCTCCCACTCCCAACGCTCGTCGACACCCGCGAACGACCGGTAGTGCAGCTCGTAACACAGGTACAGGGCAAGCTGGAAGTCGTCGCTGGTCCATGAGCCGTCCACCGCAGGCCCCGCGCCGAGGCGGTGGCACGGGCGGCCGAGCGCCTCGATCACGAACGAGCTCAGTGGTCCGCGCCGATCGGGAAGCCGGGGAGCAGCGATCTCGCGCGGTGCGACCGCCAGAACACTCATGTCAGGCCTCGCCCTCGAGATTCATGGGTGCTCCTTTTGGGGCGTACGGGACGACTGTTACGGGCCAGTTTCTCAGGCCTGATCATTATCCCCGGTACAGACCGGTTCAACCACGCGGCCCGCCAGGATTACCTCGGTGCCGACGGGGTAGGCCGATCGCCATGACGGAACCGACCGAGACCGCGACAGGCCTACCCGACCATGTCTACGACCTCGTCCTGATGCTCCAGCAGGCCGCACCGACGTGGTCCGTTACACCGCCTTCGCCGACGATGCGCGAGCGGCCGGCGACGACGAGATGGTCGAGTGGCTGGAGGAGCTGGCCGACTCCGACCGTGAGATCGTCGACCGGGCCAAGAAGATGCTGGTGGCCCGCCTGTCCTGAGCTCGAGCGCCGGAGTGGTCGATCGGCCTCGGCGCATGGAGTCGGGGGTGTTGCTAGGTTTCGCCGGTGGCCGGCTCTAAGCGCAATCGCCGTCGAACGGGCCGGGAGGCCAGGATCGCCGCAGCCGAGGCGGCCAGGCGTAAGGCGGCTCGCCGTCGCCTCATCATGATCGTCGGTGCGGCCGCCGTGGTCGTGGCCGCCGTCGTCGTCATCGTGCTGGTCACCCGGGACGGATCAAAAAGGACCAAGGTGTCGACCTCGACCTCGACCACGACCACGAGCCCGGGCCCCACCACCTCGGCGGCGCCGGCCGCCGGCTCGGCGGCGGGCAAGCCCTGTGTGGCCATGTCGGACCCGGCCCCCAGCGGGGCCCCGACGGTGCCCGTAAAAGAGGGTCCTCCTCCGGCCGAGCTGGTGAAGGAGGACCTCAAGGTCGGCGACGGTGCGGCGGTCGCCAAGAACGCCACCGTCACCGTGAACTACATCGGGGTGAGCTGCTCGACGGGCAAGGTGTTCGACTCGTCGTACAAGACCAACAAGCCGGTCACCTTCCCCCTCGCACAGGTCATTCCCGGCTGGCAGAACGGCATTCCCGACATGAAGGTCGGTGGCCAGCGGCTACTCGGCATCCCGGCCGCCCAGGCCTACGGCGCCCAGGGCCATCCTCCCACCATCGCCCCCGACGAGACCCTGTGGTTCGTGGTCGAGGTGCTCGACACCAAGCCGGCGTAAGGGTCGCTCCTAGCCCGGTGGGGGCTGAAGGTCCCTCACCAGCTTGTCGGTCTCGGACTCGTTGAACGCCCGCATCGTCGTGATGTCGAGACTGCCGGTGAGTCCCATGAGGGCGAACTTGGCCATGGTCTCGTCATCGGGGGCCTCCACGACGGTGACGATGTCGTAGTCGCCCATCACCAGGTACTGCTGCTTCCAGGTGATGCCGAGGGCCTTGGCTGCTCTCTTGCCGGCGTTACGCCCGGCGTGGGAATCCTTGATCGAGTCGACGCCGGGGTTGATGAACTTCATCATCATGATGTAGGTGGCCATTGGGTGGTCCTCCTGTGTCGTCTAACGGCTGGGGGTGGAACGGGTGCGTCTGGTGAACCGTAGGCCCACGAGCCCAACGCCGACGAGTAGAAGCGCGAGCAGCGACAGCGGATGGCCGCCGGTGTGGGGATGCTCGGCGAGGGGAGCCGGCGCGACCTGGCCCCCCGTGGGGCCGGTAGCCGGGACGGTGGTGGTGTCGGGGACCGTCGTGGCGACGGTGGCGCCGGTTTCGGCTGAGCCGACCGCAGCGGGGGTCACAGCGGTCGTGGGGGTCGTCGGAACGAAACTGGTGGTGGGGGCGCCGGTGGTGGGGGCGCTGGTGGCCGGTGTGCTCGTGGTCGGTGTGCTCGTGGTCGTCTCGGTCGTGGGCGATGTCGTTGGCGAGGTCGTGGTCGACGGTGCCGGCGCGACGGAGACCCGGGTCCGGTCGGTCCGCCCGTAACGCACAACGACGACGGCGGCATTGACGCCCAGGAGAATGACAATGAGAGCGGTGAGACCGTTGCGTATCGCAGGCTTCAACGTGGTCCTCGCCATGGGGTCGGCCGGATTGGCTGATCGAAACCAGCCTATGGCTCTTTCTGGATCCTAGAGGGCATCTCGGCCGTTGAACACCCATGCTGACGCCACGGTGGGCCTCCGGATAAACCGGCGCGTGAGGGGGTAAGAACCGGCCCATGCCTCGTGGAAGCGACAAGCACTCGCCCCGGCTCGACGAAAGCCTGGATCACGACACCCAATCACTCACCCGGGGGGCGCCGGTGGAGTCCCGGGCCGAGGAGTTCCGCACCCAGGAAGGCCCGAGCGACGACGAGCCGACGCCCGACGCCCGTCTGGTCGGTGACCGTGGCCTGACCGATCCCGATGTCCTCGGGTACGACGAGGTCGAGGCCCGCAGCCTTCTGGCTGCCCACCTTCGACCATCTCTGTGGCCGGCGGATCGCCAGGCCCTCATCGACTGCGCCCGCGAGGTTAACGCTCCGAATTGGCTGCTGGACCGCTTGGCGACGCTGCCGGATGGCGTGTACACCCACACCGAAGCGGTCTGGGAGGCGCTCGGCGGACGGGTGGAGTTCCGCGCTTAGAACCCGAGCGGTTACGCCGACAGGAGGTCGCGGACTCCCCGGCTGGCCGACCGGCGCAACTTGGCAATGGCCTTCACCTCGACCTGGCGAACGCCCTCGCGGGTGAGGCCGAAGCGTTCTCCCACCTCTTCGAGGGTGCGGGGACTGCCGCGGTCGAGGCCGTACCGGAGGCACAGCACCTCGCGCTCGCGTGGTTCGAGGTTGGCAAGTAGGGCCGTGACCTGGGCCGGCAGCATCGACGAAAACACGACCTCGTCGGGAGGCGGCGTGGCCGTGTCCTCGACCAGGTCGGCGAGCTCGGAGTCACCGTCGGACAGCCGCTCGGAGAGCGACACGGGCTCGGCGAGGAACGGCGTGAGCTCCTCGATCTTGCGGCGCGGCATACCCAGCGCATGGCTGACCTCTTCGGGCCGCGGCATGCGGCCCAGTTGCACCTCGAGCGAGGCGCTGGTCATGCGGATCGCCAGGAGCTGGTCGCCGGCGTGGACGGGAAGGCGGATGGACCGACCGGTGTTGGCGATGCCCCGCGAGATGGTCTGGCGGATCCACCAGGTGGCGTAGGTCGAGAACTTGAACCCCCGCCGCGGGTCGAACCGCTCGACCGCGTGCATGAGGCCGAAGTTGCCCTCCTGGATGAGGTCGAGGAGGGGGAGGCCCGACGCCTGGTACTTCTTGGCGATCGAGACCACGAGCCGCAGGTTGGCCCGGACGAAACGCCGGGTGGCCTCTTCGCCTGCCCGGACGGTGGCGAGGAGGGCAACCTGGCGATCCCCGAGCGACACGCGGGCGTTGGCCAGTTCCGCCGCGGCCTGACGACCGGCGGCGACGGTCTCGCCCAGGGAGACCTCTTCCGCCCTCGTTAGGAGGGCGTACTTGCCAATGTCTCTCAGGTAGAGCTGGAGGAGATCCTCGTCCTCACCGCTCCGACCCCCCTGCTGTACCAAAGAAGTCCTCCTGTGCGGGATGAAAAGTATCACCGAGGACGGGCCATACGCCCGACGCCCCCCGGATTGTCAGTTAGGGCGGCCGAAGCGCATGACCAGGACGACCCCGTCGTCGTCTCGGTCGACCTCGCATGTTGTCGTCATCCGGTCGATGAGCCAGAGGCCTCGGCCCCGCTCGGCTGTTGGGTCCGGTGGCCGGCGCACCCGAGCGGCCAGATCGAAGCCGGGCCCGGCATCCCACACCCTCACGACGAGACACGATCGGTCCAGTGTGATGTCGGCCCGGACGGCCGAACCGCCATGGCGACGGGCATTGACGAGGGCCTCGTGGGCGGCGAGCACGACATCGTCGCTGTCGCCTCCCCATCTCTCGTCGGCGAGAAACGAACGGATTCGACGACGCGCCGCACTCGGCTCGAGGGGAAGCGCTACTGGTTCGGCGAACTTCGACGCCGTCATATGCCTGCTCCCGGCGTTCGTAAGGCGGTCTCTTGAAGTCTTCCCTTGTACCCGACGCCTTAACCGGGCGGGCGTGAATCACGCCCCGAAGACCGTGGCCAGCTCCTCGGGGACGGCGACATCGAGCTGGCCGTAGGTGCACGACTCGGGCTGGCGGTCGGGGCGCCAGCGCTGGAATTGCGTGGCATGGCGGAAGCGGTCGCCCTGGAGGTGGTCGAAGGCGACCTCGGCCACCAGTTCGGGCCGCAGGGGCTCCCAGGAGAGGTCGCGCTTGGCGTTCCACCGGCTGGCGCCGCCCGGCATGCGCCCCGCGGCCTCGGGGCCCGCCTCCGGGCCCGACTCGATCGCCCAGGACGCCCACGGGTGGCCGTCGAGGGCCCCGTCGCGCTGTGGGGCCAGCTCGTCGACCAGCTCCCGACGTCGGGCCATGGTGAACGAGGCCGCCACCCCCACGTGGTGGAGCACGCCGGTCTCGTCGAAGAGACCCAGCAGCAGCGAGCCGACGACGCCCCCGCTCTTGTGCCAGCGAAAGCCGGCCACCACGCAGTCGGCGGTGCGCTGGTGCTTGACCTTGAGCATCACCCGCTCGTTCTCCCGGTAGGCCACATCGACCCGCTTGGCCACCACCCCGTCGAGGCCGGCCCCTTCGAAGCGGTCGAACCACTGGGCGGCCACGGTCGCATCATCGGTGGCCGGCGTGAGGTGCACCGGCGGGCGCACGTCGGCGAGGGCGTCGACGAGCAGGGCCCGGCGTTCGCCGAAGGGACGTTCCCGGACGTCGTCGTCGCCCAGAGCCAACAAGTCGAACGCGACGAACGAGGCGGGGGTCTGGCCGGCCAGGAGCCGGATGCGCGATTCGGCCGGGTGGATGCGTTGGAGGAGGGCCTCGAAATCGAGACCATGGCCGGACGCGATGACGATCTCGCCGTCGAGGACGCAGCGTGACGGCAGGGTCGCGCGGATCGGGTCGAGCAGCTCGGGAAAGTACCGGGTCAGGGGACGTTCGTTGCGGCTGCCCAGCTCGACCTCGTCGCCGTCGCGGAACACGATGGCGCGAAAGCCGTCCCACTTGGGCTCGTACACCAGGTCGTCGCCCTCGGGCAGGTTGCGGGAGAGCTTGGCCAGCATGGGCTTCACGGGTGGCATGACGGGCAGCTGCATTCTCGCAATCGTAGGGCGGGGGTCCGGGTAGGTTCCCCGCCATGTCGCCCAGCAACGCTGCCGCCGAGGTCGCCCCGCGGGCCACCTACCGGGTGCAGTTGCATGCCGGGTTCGGGTTCGACGACGTGGCGGCCATCGCCGGCTACCTCGCCGACCTCGGGGTGAGCCACGTCTACTGCTCCCCCTACCTCCAGGCTGCGGCGGGGAGCACCCACGGTTACGACGTGGTCGATCATCACCGCCTCAACGTCGAGCTGGGCGGGACCGAGGCCTTCGCGCGCATGACCCAGGCCCTGGCCGCCCGTGGGCTTTCCCAGGTGGCCGACATCGTGCCCAACCACATGGCGGCCGTGGGCCGGGAGAACCCGTGGTGGTGGGATGTCCTCGAGAACGGCCCGTCCAGCCAGTGGGCCGACGCCTTCGACATCGACTGGTCCGGCGCCGCCGAGACGGCCGGCAACCGGGTGCTCCTGCCCATTCTGGGTGACCACTACGGCCGCCTCCTGGAGGCGGGACAGCTTCGCCTGGCCCGGCAGGGGTCAGCCTTCGAGGTGCGCTATTTCGACCATGCTGTCCCGATCTCACCCCGGACCCTCGATGCCCTCCTCACCCGGGCGGCGGCCCGCAGCGGGTCCGAGGAGCTGGCCACTCTCGCCACCGCACTCGGCCGTCTCCCGCCGGCCACGGCCACCGACCGCCGCAGCGTCCGCGAGCGTCATCGCGACAAGGAGGTCCTGGGCGGCCTGCTGCGCCGCCTCCTGGAGGAGCAGCCGGCGGTGGCCGCAGCCGTCGACGATGTCGTCGACGCCACCAACGCCGACCCCGATGCCCTAGACGCCCTGATCGCCCGGCAGAACTACCGGTTGGCCCACTGGCGGGTCGCCGCCGAGGAGCTCGACTACCGCCGCTTCTTCGACATCTCGACCCTCGTGGGCCTGCGTATGGAGCTTCCCCACGTGTTCGACGAGACCCACGAGCTGATTCTCGGCCTGGTTGCCTCAGGAGCGGTCACCGGCCTTCGCATCGACCATCCCGACGGCCTCCGCGACCCCGAGGGCTACCTGCGCCGGCTGTTCGAGGCGTCGGGGGGTGCCTGGGTCGCGGTGGAGAAGATCCTGGAGCCGGGTGAGGAGCTGCCGCCGACCTGGCCGGTGGCCGGGACCACCGGCTACGACTTCCTCAACCTGGTGGGTGGACTGTTCGTCGACCCCTCGGGCGAGAAGCCTCTCACCGAGTTGCATGCCCGCTTCGCAGGCGCTCCGGAGAGCTACGCCGACGTGGTCCGCGAGAAGAAGCACCAGGTCATGCAGGAGGCATTGGCCGCCGATGTCCGCCGCGTCGTCGATCTGGTCGTCACCGCGTGCGATCGACACCGGCGCTTCCGGGACTACACCCGGCCGGAGCTGGCCGCCGCCGTCACCGAGTTGGTTGCGTGCTTCCCCGTTTACCGGACCTACCTCCGAGCCGGTCAGCCGGCCACCGATGTCGACGTCGCCCGTCTGGCTACGGCCGTCGACGAGGCCCGATCACGCCGTCCCGATCTCGACCCCGACCTGTTCGACTTCCTGGCCGACGTCCTCACCCTGCGGGTGCCGGGCGAGGCCGAGGAGGAACTGGCCATCCGGTTCCAGCAGTTGACGGCCCCGGTGATGGCCAAGGGAGCCGAGGACACGGCGTTCTACTGCTGGCGGCGACTAGTGTCGCTCAACGAGGTCGGGGGCGATCCCGGCCGTTTCGGCACCAGCGTCGAGGAGTTCCATCGATGGAACCGGCGGGCGGCCGAGGCTTGGCCGTCGAGCCTGCTGGGCCTGGCGACGCACGACACCAAGCGCAGTGCCGACGTGCGGGCCCGAATCGGCCTGTTGTCGGAGATCCCCGACCAGTGGGCCCTGGCCGTGCGCCGGTGGTCGGCCATGAACGCTACCCACAAGGTCGACGGCCTTCCCGACCGGGGCGCCGAATACCTCCTCTACCAGACACTCGTGGGCGCGTGGCCGTTGCCGGTCGACCGGGCCGTCGCCTACATGGACAAAGCCGCTCGGGAGGCCAAGGAGCACACCTCGTGGACCCGGCCCGATCCCGACTACGACGAGGCCCTGGCCGCCTTCGTGGAAGCGGTGGTGGCCGATCCCGGGTTCACCGCTGATCTCGCCGCCTTCATGGCGCAGCTCGTGGGCCCGGCCCAGGTGACGTCTTTGGCCCAGGTCCTGCTGGCCACGACCGCGCCGGGGGTTCCCGACATCTACCAGGGCTCGGAGCTGTGGGACCTGAGCCTCGTCGACCCCGATAACCGCCGGCCCGTCGACTATGCCCTGCGTCGTCGACTCCTCGACGAGGTGGCCTGGCGCGGTCCCGGCGAGGTGTGGCCTCCTCCGCCAGGTGACGAGGGCACCGCCAAGACGTGGCTGATCCGGCATGCCCTCGATGTCCGGCGATCCCACGCCTCGGCGTTCGTCGCCGGATCGTCGTACGAGGCCCTGGCGGTGGACGGGGAGAAGGCCGACCACGTCGTGGCCTTCTGCCGCAACGGCCAGGTGGCGGTCGTCGTACCCCGGCTGGTCGTCGGCCTGGGCCTGAGCGGCCCCCTGAGCGCAGCCTCGAGCTGGGGCGACACCACCGTGACCCTGCCGCCGGGGCGATGGGCCGACGCCCTTGGTGGAGCGGTCGTCGACGGAGGAAGCGTCGCCCTGGAGCCGCTGCTGGCCCGGTTCCCGGTGGCGCTGCTGACCGGGCCATGAGCGACGTCCTGGAGGTTTGGGCCCCGCGGGCTCAGCGGGTCGAGGTGGTTCTCGGCCATCGCCGGGTGGCCATGGACGGCCCCGACGAACAGGGCTGGTTCCGCACAGCCGCCGGCACCGGCGCCGATGACTCCGCCGTCGACAATTCCGTCGACGACTATGCCTTCTCGCTGGACGGCGGCCCACCCCTGCCCGACCCCCGCTCGGGCTGGCAGCCTCACGGCGTCCGCGGGCCCTCCCGGCGGGTCGACCACCAGGCCTTCGCCTGGACCGACGGCAGCTGGGGGGCGCCACCGCTGGCCGACGCCGTGGTCTACGAGTTGCACGTCGGCACCTTCTCGGCCGAGGGCACCTTCGACGGGGCCGTCGACCACCTCGACCATCTCGTCGACCTCGGGGTGACCGCGGTGGAGATCATGCCCGTGGCCGAGTTTCCCGGCCGGCGCGGCTGGGGGTACGACGGCGTCGACCTCTGGGCACCCCACTCCGCCTACGGGGGCCCCACCGGCTTCAAGCGCCTGGTCGACGCCTGCCACGCCCGGGACCTGGCCGTCGTGCTCGACGTGGTCTACAACCACCTCGGCCCGGACGGGAACTACCTGCCGCAGTTCGGCCCCTACTTCACCGATCGTTACTCGACCCCCTGGGGCCAGGCGGTCAATTACGACGGCCCCGACAGCGACCAGGTCCGCGCCTTCGTCATCGAGAACGCCTGTATGTGGATCCGCGACTACCACGTCGACGGCCTTCGCCTCGATGCCGTCCACGCCATTGTCGACATCTCGGCCGTCCATGTGGTGGAGGAGATCGCCGACTCGGTGCACCGGTTGGCGGGCTCGCTCGGACGCCGGGCCTGGGTGGTGGCCGAGAGCGACCTCAACGACCCCCGGGTGGTGAGGGGTCCGGACATCGGGGGATGGGGCTGCGACGCCCAGTGGAGCGACGACTTTCACCACGCCCTCCACGCCGTGCTCACCGGTGAGCGCTCCGGCTACTACGCCGACTTCGGCTCGCTCGCCCAATTGGCCAAGGCCCTCAAGCAGGCCTACGTCTACGACGGGTGCCGGTCGCCCCACCGGCGGCGCCATCACGGGCGTCCGCCCACGGGAGTGGACGGCAGCAGGTTCTTCGGGTTCCTCCAGAACCACGACCAGGTGGGTAACCGGGCCACCGGCGAACGGTCGAGCGCCCTGATGGGGACCGGGCGGATCAAGATCGCCGCCGCCCTGGTGCTGTGCGCCCCGTTCGTGCCCATGCTGTTCCAGGGCGAGGAGTGGGCGGCGTCGACCCCGTTCCAGTACTTCACCGACCATGGCGACGCCGAGCTGGGACGGGCCGTGAGCGAGGGTCGCCGCCGGGAGTTCGCCGCCTTCGGATGGGAGCCCGACGACGTCCCCGATCCCCAGGACCCCGAGACCTTCCGCCGATCGCACCTCGACTGGGACGAGTTGGGCCGCTCCCCCCATGCCGAGGTGTTGGCCTGGCACCGCGAGCTCATCCGCCTCCGGCGGGAGGTGCCGGCCCTGGCCGGCAACGACTTCGACGATGTCGACGTCCGGTGGGACGAGACGGCCAACTGGCTGGTGGTGGAGCGGGGCCCGCTCTCGGTGGTGTGCAACCTGGGGGGTTCAGAACAGGCGGTGCCGCTCCGAGACGGAGGGGAGTCCGTCGTGCCTGCCGAAACGGTCCTGATCGTCGGCTGAGGGTCGAGCGCGCCAAGGACCCCTAATGGGAGGCGGCCCAGGCCACCAGGTCGTCGGCCGAGCGGGTGTTGACGACCGACTCGATGGGGACCTCGGCTTCGGCGGCCCGAACGCAGCCGTTGGTGAGCCATTCGAGCTGCCCAGGCGCGTGGGCGTCGGTGTCGATGGAAACCGTGCACCCGGCGGCCAGGGCCTGCCGCAGCAGGCGCATCGGGGGGTCGAGGCGTTCGGGGCGGGAGTTGATCTCGACGGCGGTACCGGTGGCTGCACAGGCGGCGAACACGGCCTCGGCGTCGAAGCTGGATTCGGGTCGCCCGGCGCCTCGCCCGCGACCCCGGCCAGCGGTGTTCTCGGGCCCGGCGGGCAACAGTCGCCCGGTGCAATGGCCCAGGATGTCGACGTGAGGGCTCTGCACGGCGGCCACCATGCGCCTGGTCATGTCCGGCTCCTCCATCCTCAGCTTGGAGTGCACGCTGGCCACGACCACGTCGAGGGACGCCAGCAGGCCCTCCTCCTGATCGAGGCCGCCGTCGAGGAGGATGTCGACCTCGATGCCGGTGAGGATCCGGAACGGTGCCAGTTCGGTGTTCACGGCGGCGACCACCTCGAGTTGGCTGCGCAGGCGGTCGGGTGAGAGGCCGTGGGCCACGGTGAGGCGGGGGGAGTGGTCGGTGAGGACCATGTACTCGTGGCCCAGATCCCGGGCCGCCCTGGCCATCTCGGCGATGGGGCTGCCGCCGTCGGACCAGTCGGAGTGGGTGTGGCAGTCGCCCCGGAGCGCGCCTCGGATCTCCGCCGCCCGTCCCGTCGGAGCTGCAGCCGCGGAGGGGGCGACGCCTTCTTCCAGCCGGGCCAGATAGTCGGGGACCGCACCCGCCAGGGCCTGGGTCACCACCTCGGCGGTCTTCTCACCCACTCCTTTGAGATCGCGGAGCCGGCCCTGCTCGGACCGGCGGCGGACGTCGGCCGGGTCGAGCGCCGAAAGCGTGGCCACCGCCGTCCGGAACGCCCGCACCCGGTAGCTGGGTGCGCCCGACCGTTCCAGCAGGTAGGCGATCCGCTCGAGGGCCTGGATTGGGTCCACGGACCGGGCAGCGTACCGTCGTGGGCCGTGACGCATGTTGTGGTACTCGCCGATACCCACATACGCCGGGGCTCGACCCGACGGCTCTCCGACGCCGTCTACGCCCACCTGGAGAGGGCGGACCTGATTCTGCACGCCGGCGACGTCGTCGTCGACGACGTTCTCGACGAGTTGCGTGGCTTCGCCACCGTTCACGCCGTGCTCGGCAACAACGACGTCGAGCTGGTGGGCCTGCTGCCCGAGACCCGGGTGTTCGATGTCGACGGCGTCCGCATCGGGATGATCCACGACAGCGGCCCGGCGACGGGCCGGGCCGGCCGCCTGCGTCGGCGCTTCCCGGATGCCGGGGTGGTCGTGTTCGGTCACAGCCACATCCCCTGGGATACCGAGGGCCTGGACGGCCAGGTGTTCTTCAATCCCGGCTCGCCCACCGAGCGGCGGGCCCAGCCACATCGCACCCTGGGCACCCTCGACCTCGACGGCGGGCGGGTGGTGGGCCGCCACATCCACGAGGTGTAGCGCCGGGTTCCGAATGTGCGGTTAAGTCAGCCCACCAGCTCGGCGACGAGCTGCGCGCTTTCCTCGGTCGGCTCCAGCCCGAGCTCGCTCAGACGGGCCTTCAGGCGCTCGAAGGTGGCCTCGACCTCGTCGAGGTGCGACTGCTTGGCGTGCAGGCGCATGATGCGGCGATAGAGCTGCTCGCCCACGGGATCGACCTCGATGGCATGGGACAGGACGTCGAGGGCCCCGCGCACGTCGCCGGCCACCAAGCGGGTGGCGCCGAGGGAGACGAGGACGTCGACGGCGCGCCGACGCAGGTCTTCGCGGGGCACGTCGGCCCAGGCCCAGTCGACACCGGCCAGGAGCTCGCCGTCGTACATGTCGGCGGCCCCCTGGAGCGCCGCGGCCCATTCGGGGTCACCGGTGCTGGCCCCGGGCGGAGGCAGAGCAGCCTGGAAGCGCCAGAGGTCGACGTCGAAGACGGGCTCGATGCGGTATCGGTCGCCGTCGCGCTCGATGATCTTGAGGGCCTTGGTACCGGTGATGCTCCGGAGACGGCTGCGCAGGTTGCCGAGAGCGGTCCAGAACCACTCCGAACCGCGACCGGCGTCGGCCTCGGGCCACAGGGCCTCGGTGGCCACGTCGAGAGTGGTGCCTTCGGGGTGGAGGAGATAGAAGGCCAGCAGCTCCCGGGCCTTGGCCCGCAATCCGCTACGGACCTCCTCGCCTCCCACGTCGATCCGGTAGGGGCCGAGCACCCGGACCTGGATGGTGGTCGGGCCGGTTGCGGTCAGGACCGGGAACGGCTCGGCGCGTACCTCGATCATGGGGGTCGGGTCGTCGTCGGTACGCGAGGCGGCGAGGACGTCGAGCACTTCGGACATGGCACTCGGGGCCAAGCGGAACATCCGGGCCCCGACGAGGTCGGTTCCGTCGGGAGGGACCACGTCGCGGACTCGTGCCGCGGAGTCCAGATTCACGACCCGGCCCGCCATCGTGGTCCGGCCGACGACCACGAGCGTCACCCCGAGGGCGGGTCCCCGTTCGGCCAGCCGATTCAGCCGCTCGTTCACGCCGGGGGGCGGGGCGGAGATGACCAGCACGACCAGGGGCCGCCCGGCTCCGGTTTGCCCGAACGGAGGACCGGTGCGATGAGAGACGTCAGCCTCGACGGCATCCAATGCCGCCGACAGGTCGTCGAACCGATCGAGCCCGGGAAACGGCGGGCCCGGGGGGAGCAGGTCGTCGGCCGCGACGACCCGGCGGGCGGAGGGGCCGCCGCCGGCGAGGAAGGTGGCCACCAATGCCCGGCCGGCGTCGTCGGCATCAGGACCGATGAGGCAGAGGGGCCCGGCCGCCAGATCGACGACCAACTCCCGCCCGTCGCGCTCGCCGATCACGACGGGCGTGCTCGTGGACGGTCCGACGGCCTGCGGGTCGCCCCCGTCGCCCGGGCCTGCCGATCCGGGATCGGGAGTCCAGGCCAGGTCCCGGCCGGCCAGGGCGAAGCGTTCCAGTCGTCGGCTGAGCTCACCGGCGAAAGGGTCGTGGCGGAACAGCCCGGCCGCGGGTGCACCGGCCATCCGCCGACGCCGACGGCGAAGTCGCGCCCGGGCCAGGGCGGTACTGATGCCCATGGCGAGGGTGGGGCCCACGGCGACGCCAGGCAGGACGCAGGTGACGCCTGACTCCTTCGTCCTGTCCGTGCTCCCGTTGGCGGCCGGGGGTAGTGAGACTGCGGGCCCCGGCGCATCGGCTCCCACGCCGGGTCCCGATGCGCCGGCGTCGGTGGCGACGACGTGGCTCGGCGACGGCTCGGCCGGGGGAGTGGCGGGGCGTGCGGTTTCGGCCCCGGACGACGCCCGGGCGGTGACATCACGCGGACCTACGGTCTCGATCCGCGGAACGGCGGTGGCGATTTCCGGGTCGGGGGCCACGCTGGCCGGTTCGACCGGCGTCTCGGCGACCGGCTCGGTGGCGACCGGCTCGGTGGCGACCGGCTCGGAGCCCACCGCCCCGGAGCCGACGTGTCCGCCTTCGCTGTCGGCGACGTCGATCCCTGCATCCGAGGCGTCCGGGACGTCGGGGGCGGGTGCCGAAACGGCCGGCACCAGCCACCGCTCGACGGCTCGTCGCACCGCTTCGTCGACCACGATGGAAAACCACTCGGCGGCCTCGTCCTGCGCCTCGTGGAGCTGGGACACCAGGTCGGGGCCGTCGTCTCCCCCGGTTCGCTCGACGTCGTCGACCCGCGCCCCGTCCGGTTCGGACTGGGGGACGAGCTGGGCGGGCACCGCCTCGGTGAGGGCGGGGGTGACGGCGTCAGCCAGGGCGGCGGGAAGGGCCTCGGACAGGGCCGCGCCGAGCTGGGCGACCGTGCCCCGCATCTCGGCCACTGCCTCGGCGACGGTGTCGGTGACCGCCGATTCCACCGCCTCGGTGACGAGCCTCGGCAGCGACTGGGCCAACTGCGTCCGGGTGTCGCGGAGAACGGCAGCCTCGTTGCGGAGCTGGGCCGAACAGCCCTCCAGCTCGGCCAGCGTCGAGTTCAGTTCGGCTTCCTGGGCGCCGGTGATGCGCAGGACCGCCTCCTCTTGGCGGCCGAGACGGTTGGAGAGGCTCTGCAGGTTGGCGTTGACGTCGTCGAACTCGCCGCGTAGCCAGGCCAGGACCTCGGTGGCGGGATCGGCGACCGGCGGCGGTGGGTCCGGCCAGCCCTCGTCGGAGCCGTCGGGGAAAGACGTACCGGACGTCGCCCGGTGCTCCTCGGCCTCCAGCTCGGCGGCGATCTCCGCCTTGATCTCCGCCTCGATCTCGGCGACGGGAGCGGGCGACGACTCGAGTTGCGGGTCGGCCGGGTAGCCGGCACCCCGCTCAGGGGGCCACCCGGTCACGGCATTCGGATCGCGCTCGGACATCTGAGGAAGACCTTACCGTCAGGGCCGCCAGGCACCCCAGTCCGGTGCCTGGCGCGCCGTGGTCGACGGCGGGCGCGGGTACCGTCATCGCAGCGTGTCCCCGAGCCCGGCGTTCGACCGCCGCATCGACCTGGCCCACCAGCCCACTCCGCTCGAGGCCATGGACCGCCTCGGGGCCCGGCTGGGAATGGCTCCCGGCCGGCTGTGGGTCAAGCGCGACGACATGACGGGCCTGGCCGGCGGGGGCAACAAGGCCCGCAAGCTCGAGTACCTCTGCGCCGACGCCCTCGCCCGCGGTTGCGACACTCTCGTCACCGGGGGCGGCGCCCAGAGCAATCACGTGCGCATGACCGCGGCCGCCGCCAATCACCTGGGCCTGGCCTGCACCATCGTGCTCAACGGCGAGCGCCCCGACCCGCCCTCGGGCAACGTCGTCCTCGACCAGTTGCTGGGCCCCGAGATCGTCTGGGCGGGACGTCGGGGCGAACTCGACTACTACGGGATCGAGACGGCCATCGACGATGCCTGCCAGCGCCTGGCCGCCGCCGGCCGCCGGCCGTACGCCATGCCCATCGGGGGGGCGAGCACAGTGGGGGCTCTCGGCTACGCCCGGGCCGCGGTCGAGCTCCGTGCCCAGGACCCGGACTTCGACCTGGTGGTGGTGGCCGACGGCTCGGGGGGCACCCACGCTGGCCTGGTCGCCGGCCTGGGAGATCACCGAGCGGTGTACGGCGTCGACGTCGGGGCTCGACCCAACCTCGACGAGACGGTTCCGCCCAAGGCGGTCGAGGTTGCCGCCCTGGGTGGCTTCCCGGTGCCCGTCGGCGACCCCGGCACGGGGGGCCACCCGGTGGCGGTGATCGACCACGACCGCTTCGGGGGCGCCTACGGAGCCCAGACCGAAGAGACCCGCCAGGCCATGCGGCTGGCTGCCCGGAGCGAGGGCCTGATTCTGGACCCCGTCTACACGGGCAAGGCCATGGCCGGCCTGATCGCCGGCGTGACCAGCGGCAGGATCCCGGCCGACACCCGGGTCGTGTTCGTTCACACCGGCGGGTTACCTGCCCTGTTCGCGGCCGGATTCCCCGAGTGGCTCGCCGAAGGTTGACCACATCTTGAGGAAATCCGGGTGGGGCCGTATGGTTCGCGGCAGCATGGCCGACCAGACCGCAGTGAGACCGCGCCATCGGGCTTTGGCTTACGTGGCCCTGACCAAGCCGCGGATCATCGAGTTGCTGCTGGTCACGACCGTGCCCACCATGGTCGTCGCCGAGCGGGGCCTGCCGTCGGGTTGGCTCGTCCTGGCCACGCTCGTCGGCGGGGCGCTGGCCGCCGCCGGTGCCAACACCATCAACATGTTCGTCGACCGCGACATCGACAAGGTGATGAAGCGAACCAGCCGCCGCCCTCTCGTCACCGGCGAGATCACCCCGCGCAACGCCCTGGTCTTCGCCGTGGTTCTCGAAGTAGCGGCATTTGTCGAGCTGTGGGCCCTGGTGAACCCCCTGAGCGCCATGCTGGCCGTGAGCGCCACCCTGTTCTACGTGTTCATCTATACCCTTTGGTTGAAGCGCACGTCGTCGAACAACATCGTCGTTGGTGGCGCCGCCGGGGCCGTTCCCGTCCTCGTCGGGTGGGCGGCGGTGACGAACTCGCTCGGCCTGGCCCCGCTCGTGCTGTTCGCCATCATCTTCTACTGGACACCGCCCCACTTCTGGGCCCTGGCCATCCGCTATCGGGACGACTACGCCGCCGCCGACGTCCCCATGCTCCCGGTCGTGGCCTCGTTCGCCGAGACGGCCCGCAAGATCATCCTGTACACGGTCATTCTGTGGATCATCACGCTCGTCTTCTGGCCCGTGGGCCAGATGGGCGACCTCTACCTGGCGTCGGCCATCGTGCTCGGGGGTGTGTTCACCTGGAAGGCCGTGCAACTGGCGCGCAGCGGCACTCCCGAGGGGTCCATGCGCCTGTTCGGATGGTCGATCACCTACATCACCCTGCTCTTCGGGGCGATGGCCGTCGACCAGCTGATTCGCTAGTGGGGTTCGCGAGTCGATTCGCCGAAGGGCTGCTGTATAGAGTCCGCCGAGATGTCTGTGACTGACACGACCGAGACAGAAGAAGAGGTCGAGGCTCCGGCTCCTGAGGAGGCGACGGTGTCGGCACCGTGGTCGCCCGGCACCGACCACAAGGTGGTCGGCACCCTCTTCGTGGTCGTCGGCATGCTCTTCCTCGTTGGCGCCGGTGTGCTCGCCCTCGTGCTGCGGGCCCAGCTCGCCGGTCCCGACGTCGGGCTGGTCGGCGAGACCACCTACCGCCAGCTGTTCACCCTCCACGGCGTGCTCGGCGTCTTCGGGTTCCTGGCCCCGGTGTGGGTGGGCCTGGCCACCGCCGTCGTCCCTCTCCAGATCGGCGCCACCCGGCTGGCCTTCCCCCGCATCCAGGCCCTGGCCCTGTGGCTGGTCGTGGTGGGTGGGGCCATGATCGTCGCCTCGCCGTTCGTGAAGGGCGGCAAGGTGATCAGCGGCTGGGCCCTGTCCACGCCGATTCCCTCTGGAGCGTCGCTGCGGGGCGACGGACCGGATCTGTTGATTCTCGGGCTCGGCGTGGTCGTCATCGCCCTGGTTTTGGCGGCCGTGAACCTGATCGTCACCGTCCTCAAGATGAGGGCTCCCGGGCTGACGCTGCGACGCACGCCTCTGTTCGCCTGGTCGGTCCTGGTCTCCAGCTCGGTTCTGCTCCTGGCCCTCCCCGTGCTGGTGGGCGCCCTGGTCATGCTCTTCGTCGACCGCCATTACAACGGCCACATCTTCAACGGCTTCACCGGTTCGGGCGGCGGTGACCCGCTCCTGTGGCCCCGCTTGTTCTGGTTCGCCGTCTACCCCACGCTGTGGGCCCTGCTCCTGCCCGGTCTCGGCGTCGTGTCCGAGATCGTGCCCGTGTTCGCCCGCCGCCGGATGTTCTCCCACCAACGGGCCACCATCGCCCTCGGGGTGGTGGGCATTCTGGCGTTCGCCGGGTGGGGAACCCAGGTGCCCTCGCTGACCCACGCCCGGTTCATCTTCGCCGTCGGAGCCCTCATCGTGCTGCTGCCGGTCGCCTCGGTGCTCCTCAACTGGCTGGCCACGCTCGGCCTCGCTGTCCGCCAGCGCGGTGTCACCATCTCGGACCTGGCCACGGCCCCGATGGTCTACGCCGGCGGCTTCATCGCCGTGCTGGCGCTGGGCGTGGCCGGCTGGGCCGTCGCCGTCGTCGCCGATACCACCGCCGACCGCACCTATTGGCAGGTGGCCACCCAGCACACCCTGTTCTTCGGGGCGGCGACGTTGGCCGTGGTTGCCGCCCTCGCCTACTGGGCGCCCAAGCTCTGGGGCCACCACCTCTCGGAGAAGGCCAGCCTGCCCGCGGCTTTCCTTCTCGCCGGCGGCATGATCGTGTCGTTCGGCGCCATGTTCGTGCTCGGCTTCCAGGACATGCACGTGCACCTGGCCACCTTCGACTCCGACGACGGCCTGGGTGTGGCAAACGTGGTGGCCAGCGTCGGGGGATTCGTCGCCGGCCTCGGTGTCCTGCTGTTCGTCGGCGACCTGATCCTGAACGTGATCGGCGGACGGGGACGCGAGGCCGTCGACGACCCATGGACCGGCCACACCCTGGAATGGGCGACGTCGTCGCCCCCGCCGTCGTACAACTTCGACAGTCTCCCCGAGATCCGCTCCGAGGCGCCCATGCTCGACCTCTCCGCCGAACCCGCTCCCGTATCCGGCCTCGCCGGTGACCGGATGGTCAGCGCCGCCGCAAGCTCAGGATCGGCCTGATGAGCGTCACCGCTCCCGTCCGGGCCACCGCGCCGCCGCCCGCCACCATCCCCGGGTTCTCGACCCCGGCTCTGCCGTCGGGAGCCGACGCCGACATGCCGGCCGGGCGGCCTCATGGCACCACCCTGCTGGGGATGAAGTTGATCCTGGCCGCCGACGCCATGGTGCTGGTGACCCTGCTGGTGGCCTGGCTCACCATCAAGTCGGGTGCGCCGGCGTGGCCGCCGAAGGGCGTCTCGGTCGGCACGTACCTCCCCACCATCATCACCATCACCGCAGCCATGTCGGCGGCGTCGGTGTCGTGGATGCTCTTCGCCGTTCGCCGCAACGACCAGCGCAACGCCTTTGCCGCCGCCGTGCTCACGGTGATCCTCGGCGCCGCCGTGGCCAACGCCCAGTGGTACTCGATCACCAAGGTGAGCTTCGGCGCGAACGCCCACGCCTACGGCACGCTCTACAAGGTGCTGCTCGGCTTCCACCTGGCCCAGGTGCTCGCCGGGATCGTGATGCTCGTCGTCGTGGCGGCCCAGGCCCTCGCCGGCCACTACGGCAGCGACGACCACGAGCCCGCCTCGGCCGTCGTGTGGTTCTGGCAGTTCACCAACGTCACCTGGGTCGCCCTGCTCATGGTCCTGTTCGTCCTCAGCCCCCATGCGACCAAGTAGGGCAGCGCCATGTTGAGCCAGTCCTCCAAGGTGTTCCTGCCGATCGCCGCCGTGTCGTTCGTGATGGCCGTCGCCTACGCCATCGCCACCGGCAACATCGACGGACTGGTGCTGTACCTCGGACTGGTGGTCGCAGCCACTCTCGCCGGCGTCGCCGTCAGCGGGGCACGCGAGAACGAGTTCGCCCCCCGTGTGGCCGTCGACGCCCCCCCGCCCGCGTTGCAGCGGGTGACCTGGGCCCGTCCTGTGGCCGGAGGGTTGTGGTCGGCCATGGGCGCCGCCGCCGTCGGCCTGGTCCTGTGTGGGTTCATCGTCGGTCCCGTGCTCACCATTGCCGGACTGGTTGTCGGCGCCGCCGCAGTCGTCGGGTGGATGACCAGCGTCTCCGGCGATCACACTGGTCGCCATCTCGATTTGACGCCACTGGCCATCCCCGTCGTCGGCCTGTTCACCATCTTCAGCCTCATGTTCTCGATGTCGCGGGTGCTGTTGGCCGTGCCGGAAGAGGCGTCCACCATCATCGCCATCGCCATCGCCGTCGTCATCCTGGCCTCGGCCACCCTGGTCACCCTCAAGCCCAACCTCACCAAGCAGTCGCTGCTCGCCATCCTCGCCACCGCCGGTGTGCTGCTCGCCGGTGGCGGGGTCGGCGCCGCCGCCTACGGCCAGCGCACCGTCGAGAAGCCCGAGGGGGTGGCGGGCCCTCCTGTGAAGGTGGCCGCTCAGGGCATCCAGTTCCTCAACAAGGAGCTCACGGTGAAGGCCGACGTGCCCGCCGACATCATCTTCGACAACAAGGACAAGGGCATCGTCCACAACGTCGCCGTGGCCAGCGACGCCGACTTCACCCGGCGCGTCTTCACCGGCGACGTCATTCCCGGGGTCAAGACCATCGACTACAAGTTCAGGGCTCCGGAAGCAGGTACCTACTTCTTCCGATGTGACATCCATCCCAACATGCAGGGCAAGCTCACCGTGACCCCGTGATTGGACGAGTGCTCGGAAGCCGGGAGACAGTAAGGGTCCAGATGACCACCAGTGCCACTTCAGGACCGCGGAGATGAGGACGGGCCGCTGGCTCCGTGCCCAAACGGCGCGCCGGGTGCGCCTTGGCGCTCTCGCCGCCCTCGCCGCCCTGGCCGTCGCCGCCTGCGCGCCCAACGCCCCCCAGACCACCCTCGACCCCAAGGGCCCGAACGCCCAGACGATCAGCAACCTGATCGACCCCGTCTTCTGGGTCGCCGGCATTGTCTTCGTCCTCGTCGAGGGCATGGCCATCATCTTCGTCATCAAGTACCGCGACCGGGGTGACAACAGCCCCGAGCCCGTGCAGATCCACGGCAACAGCCGCCTGGAGGTTGGCTGGACCCTCATCCCCGCCGCCATCCTCGTGGCCGTTGCCATCCCCACCATCGCCACCATCTTCAAGCTGTCGAACAAGCCGGCCAACCCCATCAACGTCACGGTCACGGCTCACCAGTGGTGGTGGGAGTACAACTACCCCGACCTCGGAGTGGTGACGGCCAACGAGCTGCACATGCCGGTCAACCAGCCCCTCGAGATCAAGCTCGTCGGGGCCGACGTCATCCACAGTTTCTGGGTCCCGGCCCTGGCCGGCAAGACCGACGTCGTCCCGGGCCAGAACAACCACATGAGCATGACGGGCTCCACCCCCGGCACATTCCTCGGGCAGTGCACCGAGTTCTGTGGCCTGAGCCATGCCAACATGCGCCTGAAGGCGTTCGTGCAGTCCCCCGACGAGTTCAAGGCATGGGTCGAGGGCCAGCGCCTGGCCGCCACCGCTCCACCGGGTGGTTCGCCGGCCGAGGCCGGACTGGCCTTGTTCGCGGCCAAGGGTTGTAGCGGCTGCCACACCGTCGAAGGCGTGTCGGCCGGCAAGGTGGGGCCCAATCTGACCCACCTGCAGACCCGCACCAGCTTCGCCGGGTCCATGTTCCCCATGAACCCCGACAAGCTGTCGGCCTGGTTGCAGAACCCACCGGGTGTAAAACCCGGGTCGAAGATGCCCAACCTCAACCTGAGCGGCGACGAGATCTCCAAGCTCGTCGCCTACTTGGAGACCCTCAAGTGATCTGCGGCGTAGTTCGACGCCTCGGAGGCAGCCACCGATGACCATCGTCACCGATCCCCCCGTCCGCCCCTCGCTGGTGCCGCCGGACGAGCCGATCCGGCTCCTCCGTCGGCCGACCGGGTACACCAAGGGAATATGGGGGTGGGTCACCACCGTCGATCACAAGAAGATCGGCATCATGTACGGCGTCGCCGCTTTCATCTTCTTCCTCCTCGGGGGCCTCGAGGCCCTGCTGCTGCGGATCCAGCTGGGGTCACCGGAAAACACGTTCCTCAGCGCCGACACCTACAACCAGGTCTTCACCATGCACGGCACCACGATGATCTTCCTGTTCGTGATGCCGTTGTCGGCGGCGTTCGCCAACTACATGATCCCCATCCAGATCGGGGCGCGCGACGTCGCCTTCCCCCGCCTCAACGCCTTCGGGTTCTGGGTCTTTCTCGTCGGTGGCCTGTTCATGTACTCGAGCTTCATTCTGGGCGGCGCCCCCAACGGCGGATGGTTCGGCTATGCCCCCAACACGCTCAAGCTCTACAGTCCCGGCCACAACATCGACTTCTGGGTGTTCGGCCTGCAGATCCTCGGAATCGCCTCCCTGACCGGCGCGGTCAACCTGATCGTCACCGCCATCAACATGCGAGCGCCGGGCATGAGCCTGTTCCGCATGCCCATCTTTACCTGGATGTCGCTGGTGGCCCAGTTCCTGCTCCTCTTCGCCATCCCGGTGATCACCGTGGCCCTGTTCCTGCTCATGTTCGACCGTACCTTCGGGGCCAACTTCTTCAACGCCCAGGCCGGCTCGGACCCGCTCCTGTGGCAACACCTCTTCTGGTTATTCGGCCATCCGGAGGTCTATATCCTCATCCTTCCGGCCATGGGGATCGTGTCCGAGGTGATCCCTGTCTTCTCGCGCAAGCCCCTCTTCGGCTACCAGGTGATGGTGTTCTCCGGCATCGCCATCGGCTTCATGGGCTGGGGCGTGTGGGCCCACCACATGTTCGCCACCGGCCTGGGCCCGGTGGCCACCTCGGCGTTCAGCGCCTCCACCATGTTCATCGCCGTCCCCACCGGCGTGAAGATCTTCAACTGGTTGGCCACCATGTGGCGAGGAAAGATCCGGATCACCTCGCCCATGCTCTTCGCCGTCGGCTTCGTGGCCATGTTCACCATCGGTGGCCTCTCGGGTGTCACCCACGGGGTGGTGCCGGCCGACACCCAGCAGACCGACACCTACTACGTGGTGGCCCACTTCCACTACGTGCTCTTCGGCGGCAGCGTCTTCGGCCTGTTCTCGGGGATCTATTACTGGTACCCGAAGGTTGTCGGGCACATGCTGTCGGACAAGCTCGGCAAGTGGCAGTTCTGGCTGTTCATCATCGGGTTCAACATGACCTTCGGGCCCTTTCACATCCTCGGCCTCCAGGGGATGCCCCGACGCATCTACACCTACCCCTCGCACCGGGGCTGGGACTTCTGGAACTTCTTCGCCACCGTCGGCTCCTTCGTGATCGCCGTGGGGGTCCTGCTGTTCATCTACAACGTGTGGACGTCGAGGAAAAACCCCAAGGTGGGCTTCGACCCGTGGGACGCCCGCACCCTGGAATGGAGCATCCCGTCGCCCCCGCCCGAGTACAACTTCGCCGAGATCCCGGTGGTCACCGCGCGCGACGACCTGTGGCACCGCAAGTACACCGAGGACGACAAGGGGCGGTCGATCCTGCGCCAGCCCGTGGACGCCCCCGCCGAGGCCGAGACCGAAGCGGTCGTGCGTGCCGCAGTGGACGACGACGGTCCTCCGGGTGACGGCGACGGCGCCGGCCCCAACGGGGCGAGTGCCAACGGAGCCGGTGGAGGTGCCGGCGCCAGCGACGACGGCGACACTCACGACGGCGACAGTCACGACGGCGACGAGGAGCGCCATGAACCGCACATCCACATGCCCTCACCGTCGTACTGGCCCGCCGTCACCTCCGTCGGCCTGGCCGTCATCTGCTACGGGATGATCTACCGGGTCTGGTTCGTGGCCATCCTCGGCGGGCTGTGGGTCCTGGGCGGGCTCTACGCCTGGAGCCTGGAGCCGGCCACGGCCCCCGAGGAGCCCGAGCTCGACGCCGAGCCGTCCACCGACCTGGAGCCGGTCGGTTCGGGCCCGGCGGGCGCGGGCTCGGGCAGCGGAGGAGCCGACTGATGGTCGTCACCGCCAGCGAGGGCAGCCATACCGAGGTCCCCGACCTCCCCGAGGGCCACCCGCCCACCTCGACCGGGCTGAGCAACGAGAAGGTGGCGATGTGGGCCTTCCTGGGCTCCGAGTGCCTGCTCTTCGGTGCCCTCATCTCCGTCTATCTGCTGTTCAAGGGCCAGAGCCAACCCAACACCATCACCCCGAAAGACGTCTACGACATCCCCTTCACCTCGGTGAGCTCGTTCGTGCTCCTCATGAGCTCGCTCACCATGGTCCTGGCCCTCGCTGCCATCCAGCGGGGCGATCACCGTCGCCTACGCGTGTGGGTGCTCACCACCGCCCTGCTGGGGGCCACCTTCGTGGCCGGACAGATGTACGAGTTCACCACCTTCTACGGCAAGGGCCTGAAGATCTCCACCAACCTCTTCGGGAGCAGCTTCTTCGTGCTCACCGGGTTCCACGGGGCCCACGTCAGCCTCGGCATCCTCATGCTGCTGTCGTTGTGGAACCTCTCGGTGCGAGGTCGGCTACCGACGCACCGTTCGGAGACGGTCGAGTTGGTGGGCCTCTACTGGCACTTCGTCGATATCGTGTGGATCATCATCTTCACCCTCGTCTACCTCATCCCCTGATGGCTACCGAAACCGACCTCGACGACATCCCGTCCCCCGACGGTGGTGCCGTCGTCGGCTCGGCCACCGACGAGGCCGGCGCGCCGCACCAGCACAAGCACCCCACCGAGGCCCAGTACGTCCTCATCGCCCTGTTCCTCGCCGCGCTCACCGCCATCGAGGTCGCCGTCTATTACATCGAGGCGCTGAAAGGCGCGCTGGTACCGATCCTGTTGACGTTCGCCGTCGTCAAGTTCACCACCGTGGTGGCCTTCTTCATGCACCTGCGCTTCGACAGCCGCCTGTTTCGCCGGTTGTTCGTCCTGGGCCTGGCCCTGGCCATCTTCGTGTTCACGATCGTGCTGACCACCTTCCACTACTGGACCCGTTGACTTGACCGGCGCTCTGGCCGCCGTGAGCTTTCCGGAGTGGCATTTCCATCCCGATGTCTGGGTTTTGCTGGGCGCCGTGCTCGGCGCCTACCTCGTTGCCGTCCGGGTCGGCCGGGCCAGGGGTGAGGCCACCGCCCGCAAGCAGGTGTTCCTCTTCTGCTCGGGCGTCGCCGTGCTCTGGTTGGCCTCGGACTGGCCGATGCACGACCTGGCCGAGGGTTACCTGTACAGCTTTCACATGGTGCAGCACCTCCTGTTCACCCTGGTGGCCGCCCCCCTCCTGCTCCTGGGCACGCCCACGTGGCTGGGTCGCCGCCTGCTGGGCATCCGTTCGGCGGGAGGGGCCGGTCCCGCGGTCGGCGCCCCGCCAGCCGGTACGCGATCGATCGTCTCGGCACCTACCCGCCGGCTCCAGGTGGTGCGGTGGGTGGCCCGGCCGGTTCCCGGTCTCATCCAGTTCAACCTGGTGCTGGTGCTGAGCCATTGGCCCGCGGTGGTCGAAGCCACCCTGCTCCATCACTCCCTGCACTTCGTGGCTCACGCCGTGTTGCTGATCTCGGCTCTGCTCATGTGGATGCCGGTGGCCAGCACCGTCCCCGAGGTCCCCCGGGCCAGGCCGCCCACCCAGATGCTCTACCTCTTCCTCCAGACCATCATCCCCACCGTGCCCGCCTCGTTCCTTACCTTCGGGCACAAGCCGCTCTACCGCATCTACGAGACCTTTCCGCGGCTGTGGGGGGTACCCGCCCTCACCGACCAGCAGGTGGCCGGGCTGATCATGAAGATCGGCGCCGGCTTCTATCTGTGGACGATCATCGC
This sequence comes from Acidimicrobiales bacterium, assembly GCA_038232455.1. Classification (GTDB taxonomy): domain Bacteria; phylum Actinomycetota; class Acidimicrobiia; order Acidimicrobiales; family AC-14; genus DATAQC01. The sequence goes on along the minus strand of JBBSHU010000004.1, from coordinate 39,109 downwards.
CGTCGTCTTCTTCCGCTGGTACGAGGGCGAGGAGGGCCGCGACAAGGCAGGCCCCGAGCCGCCTGCGCAGCCCGCCGAGCCCGACGACGACGTGCTCCTGTGGGCCGACGTGGAACGCGAGCTCCGCCAACTCAGCTGACACTGGGGGCGCAGGGCCCACCCGAGTGTGCGGCTACCGTGCCCCAATGCTCGACCCCAGGCGACTCCGGACTGACCTCGACGCCGTCAAGGCCGGTTTGGCCCGACGCGGCCTCGACCTCGGCGAGATCGAACGGGCCGCCGACCTGGAGGCCCGCCACCGGGCCCTGATGACCCGGGCCAATGACCTGCGAGCGACGGTGCGAACCCTTTCCGGCGAGGTGGGCCGGGCGAGGAAGGAGGGCGACGTCGCCGGGGCCGAGGCCAAGGCGGCGGAGAGCCGGGCCCGGGGTGACGAGGAGAAGGCGCTGTCGGCCGAGGCCGATCTCGTGGCGGGCGAGCTCCGCCAGGTTCTGCTGCTGACCCCCAATCTGCCGGCCGACGACTGTCCCGACGGTGCCGGCGCCGACGACAACGTGGTCGTGCGAGTGGAGGGCTACGACGCCGGGGCCTACGGCGACCACCAGCGGGTACCCCACTGGGAGGTGGGCTCGGCCCTGGGCATCCTCGACCTGGAGCGGGGCGCCAAGCTGTCGGGCTCGATGTTCCCGATGTACCGAGGGGCGGGCGCCACGCTGGTGCGGGCCCTGTGCCAGCTGGCCCTCGACCTCAATGCCGACGCCTTCGAGGAGGTGCGTCCGCCGACGCTCGTCCGGACCGAGACCATGGTGTCGACCGGCCACCTTCCCAAGTTCGCCGACGACGCCTACCACCTCGAGCGCGACGATCTCTGGGCCATTCCTACCGCCGAGGTGCCACTCACCTCGCTGTGTCGCGACGAGTTGCTCGACGAGGCCGACCTGCCCGTACGGCTGATGGCCCACACCTCGTGCTTCCGTCGGGAGGCGGGCTCGGCCGGGCGTGACACCAGGGGCCTGCTCCGGGTGCACGAGTTCGACAAAGTGGAGATCCTGGCTTACGCCTCCCCCGAGCAGGCGGCCCGGATCCACGCTGACCTCGTCCGGCGGGCCGAGGCTCCCCTGCGAGCCCTCGGCCTGGCGTACCGCGTGCTCGACCTGTGTGCGGGCGACCTGGGCGCGTCGGCCGCCCGTACCTTCGACCTCGAGGTGTACGCGCCCGGCTGTGACCTTTGGCTGGAGGCGTCTTCGGTGTCGTGGTTCACCGACTACCAGGCCCGCCGAGCCAACATCCGCTATCGGCGCGGCAGTGGTGGCACGGCCCACGTCCATACGCTCAACGGTTCGGCCCTGGCTGTCCCCCGGGTCTGGGCCGCGGTGGTGGAGGCCTATCGCCGCCCGGATGGCTCAGTCGAAGTCCCCGAGGTGTTGCGGCCCTACCTGCGGGGCGTCACCGTCATCGGTGGCGGCCGGTAGGTTCAAGAGGGTGACCACGGCCCAGACGGTGTTCGTGATCGCCCTCAGCGTCGTCGCCGTAGCGATCGGGGCGTTTGCCGTCTATGTGGCCGGGTCCACCATGTGGGCCGACCGCTGGTACGGCCGACGGCAGCGCCGATCGTGAGCGCTACCCCGCCCGACGTCACCCGTCCGAGGGTCGCCCGGGCCGCCACCCGGCCTTACAGAGGCCGCGGCGGCCAGTGGGCCTTCGTGGGCCACCGGGTCAGCGGCTTCCTGGTCTTCTTCTTCCTGCTTCTGCACATCGTCGACGTCTCCCTCGTGCGCTGGCCCGCGGCCTACGACGACGTCCACGCCGTGTACGGCAACGTCGTGCTCCGCCTGTTCGAGGTGGGCCTACTCTTCGCCCTGGTGTTCCATTCCCTCAACGGGCTGCGCATCGTCACCGTCGATTTCTTCCCCGGAGCGGTCGGCAAGGAGCGACGGCTGCTGAGCGCGGTCGTGGTCATGACCCTGGTCCTGGGCCTTCCCGGGGCCTACGTGATCATGCTCCCCTTCCTCCGGGGCCACTTCTGATGAGCACGCTGCCGGAGTCGGCCCGTAGGCGGAGCTTCGAAACCTGGTCGTGGTTCTTCATGCGGCTGTCGGGCCTGGCCCTGGTGTTCCTCGCCCTGATCCATTTCACCATCACCCACATCGCCAACGATGTGGTGACCACGAACCACGCCTTCGTGGCCGAGCGGTGGGACAACCCGCTCTGGCGGTTGTTCGACTGGTCGCTGCTGGCTCTCGCCCTGGCCCACGGGCTCACCGGGCTACGCCGGATCATCGACGACTACGTGCACCGCCCCCTGACGCGATGGATTACCACGTTCTCGCTGTTCGGTGTGAGCGGGGCCCTGTTCGCGTGGGGCACCTTCACCATCGTCAGTTTCTGACGGATCTCGCCGTCAGTGCTTGTCGGGACGGGCCAGCCCGAGGAGAACCCCGGCGTCGTCCTCGGCCGCCTCCGGCCCGTACCCCAGGACGACCGTCGCCCGGGCACCGCAACGGGGACAGGTCAGCGCGACCACCGCCAGCATGTCGTCGGGATCCGAGGCCCCCTCGGTGCGAGACAGTGACTCCACGTCGACGTCGGCCACGTGGCTTTCGGTGTGACACGTGAAGCAGATCAGCCGACCACCGGGTCGGGCGGCCATCTGGCCCGTGTAGCCGTCTCGTTCCAGCAGGCTGACGACGTCGGCCAGGCTGGGGGCGTTCTCGCTGGCGGCTGCGGCGTCGATGGCAGGAAGCCTAGATGCCCGGCGGGGGGAGTCACGGCCGGACCGCCAGTTTCCGGCGGGGGGCCATCGGGTAGCCATCCAAGGCTCGTCGAAGGAGGCCGTATTCATGAAGCACCTGGCCCAGAACAACGTGGTGGCGACGTTTCCCGACATGGAGGCGGCCCGGGGCGCCGTGGATGCCCTCACCAGCGCCGGGATCGAGGCCGAGGACATCTCCCTGCTCGGACGCGCCGTGGAAGAGGCCCGCAACGACACCGACACCCGGTTGCGCGACATGGAGGCCACCGGCGAGATCGCCAAGCGGGCGGGGACCGGTATAGCCGCAGGGAGCACCCTCGGGGCGCTGGCGGGGGTTGCCGCCTTCGCCATTCCCGGGGTGGGGCCGGTCATCGGCGGCGGCATCCTGGCGGCCGTCGTGGGCGGCGGGATCGCCGGCGGCAGCGTCGGTGGGATGGTCGGCGGCGTCGCCGGCCTCAGCCTGGAGGACGACTGGGACCTGACGTTCCAGGAGTCGATCCGGGCCGGTCGGGTGCTGGTGGCCGTCCACGCGGCCGAGAAGGAAGATGTCGAAAAGGCGGCCAAGATCCTTGACGGCAAGAAGCCCGACCAACTCGACTGGTTGGACGCCGAGGGCAAGAAGACCCAGGAGAGCGGCCACCCCGCCGACGACTGAACCCTGGCGGTTCGCCGCCGCCCCCGCCCGGCTACGGTCGCCCCGTGGCCGACGAGACACTGCGGGGCTTGGCCGAGGAATACTGGGACACGCTGCTGGAGGCCAGCCCGACGATGGCCACCGTCCTGGGCGATCACCGATTCGACGACCGGATCGAAGAGTTCTCGACGGGCTCCCAGGCCGTGCTCCGTTCTCGATGGGCGTCGATCCTCGATCGGGCGGCTCTCGTGGATCGGGACGGTTTCGACGCCGACGATGCCGTCACCTACGGTCAGCTCACGGCCGAGATCGGCGACGCCATTGCCCTGATCGATGCCCGCCTGGTGGAGCTCACGTCCGATCAGATGACGGGCTTCCACGTGGAGTTGCTGCAGTCGCTCCCGGTCATGTCGGCTCCCGACCCGGACTCGGCGGAGATGCTGGTGGAACGGTTCCGCCAGGTCCCCGTCGCCCTCGAGCAATCGGCGGAGCGCTTCCTCGAAGGCGCACATGCCGGCCGGACGCCTGCCGCCATCTGCGTGTCTCGTTCGGTCAACGTGGTCGAGGGGTACCTCGCCTCGCCGCTCGAAGGCGATGTCGTGGGTGCGATGGCGGGACCGCCCGACTGGGACGGCGATGCCCATTGGCGGTCGACGCTGCGCCAGGTTGTCGAGCAGGAGGTACGTCCAGCGTACCGGCGGTTGGCCGACCGGCTGACCGGCGAGCTCCTGCCCCTGTCTCGCGACGACAACCACTGCGGCCTGTCGTGGCTGGCCGACGGGCCCGAGCTCTACGCCGCCCTGGTCGCCCACCACACGAGCCTCGACCTGTCGGCCGACGAGATCCACCGCATCGGGATGGAGGAGGTGACCGAGCGGCTGCCGTCCGAGTACGCCGAGGCGGGTGGCCGCCAGTTCGGCATCACGGATGCTCCCGGTGTGCTCGCGCGGCTCCGCGACGACCGGTCACTTCGCTACGCGACGGGCGACGAGATCATGGCCGATGCCCGCCGGGCGTTCGAGGCGGCGTCGCACGCCATGGCCGACTGGTTCGGCCGGCTTCCGGAGGCGGCGTGCACGATCGAGCCGGTGCCCGAGTTCCTGGCTGCCGACTCTCCCAGCGCCTACTACTACCCACCGCCGACGGACGGGTCCCTGGGCGGTACCTACTACGTGAACACCGACCGCCCGGCCGACAAGGCGCGCTACGAGACCGCGTCCATCGCGTTCCACGAGGCCATCCCCGGCCATCATCTCCAGCTCGCCATCGCCAGCGAGCTGACCGGCCTGCCCCGGTTCCGGCGCTACTCGCTGTCGAACACGGCCTACGTGGAGGGGTGGGGCCTGTACGCCGAGCGCCTGGCCGCGGAGATGGGGTTGTACGACAGCGACCTCGATCGCCTGGGGATGCTGGCGGCCGACTCGATCCGGGCCTGTCGGCTGGTCGTCGACACCGGCCTGCACGCCATGGGCTGGAGTCGCTCCCGGGCCATCGAGTTCATGGCCGCCCACACTCCCGTTTCGGTCGAGGAGGTCACCGTGGAGGTCGACCGCTACATCGCCATGCCCGGCCAGGCCCTGGCCTACAAGTTGGGGCAACGGGAGATCCTGCGCCTTCGGCACGAGGCCCGTTCCCGACTCGGAGACCGCTTCGACATCAAGGGTTTCCACGACGCCGTGCTCGGATCGGGCGCCGTCGGCCTGCCGATCCTCAGTGAGCTGGTGGACGCGTGGGTGGCCTCCGCTTAGCGGTGCGGTACCGTTTAGCCGGTGACGACCTGGTCCACGGTGGGGGCCAGGACGTCGGCGTGGTCGGCCGGTGGGACCGGTTCGGCGCCCTGGATGGCGGCCTCGGCGCTGGCCGCCAGTTCGAGCTGAACAGCGCGTATCTGACTTTCCAGGCGGGCGGCGTCTTCGGGGCGGTACTGGGTCGCGGCGAGGTTCTGTTGCTCCACGAGCTCGACGAGCTCGAGCTCGAGGCCCACGACGTGGTCTTCGAGGCGGGGGTCGGTCATGGTTCGAGTGTCCCCTCTCCACGCGACCGCTAAGCCTTCGTCCGCCTACGATCTAACCTGAGCGGAGGGCAAGAGATGCCCCGGGCGAGGAGGTCAGCGATGAAATTCCTGGTCGTGTGGAAGATGGAGATCTCCAGGCTCTCGGCGGAGATGATGAAGACCGTCCTGCGAATGCCCGACTACGCCAAGCCCCTCGAGGAAAGCGGCAAGGTCGTGGGGCGCTACCACATCGTGGGCTACCACGGCGGGGCCTGGATCTTCGACGTCGCGTCCAACGACGAGCTGGAGATGTTGCTGGCCCAGATGCCGGTGTACAACTTCTCGCACTTCGACGTGTACCCGCTGGCCGACATGTCGTCGCTGCCCGTGGTCCCCCCTGGTGACGGGAACGCGTAGGGTCCATGGCTCTGAAGATCGTGGAGGATCTGCTCGAGCGGCTGCACCAGGCCGAGGGCCTCGACGGGGTGGCCAAGCCATTGTCGAAGTTCGTGGGTGGGGTCATCCCCCACGGAGCGGTGAAGGATGCCCTATCCGGGACGTGGATCGGCCATCCCCTGCACCCCATGCTCACCGACGTGGCGATCGGGTCGTGGACCAGCGCCTTTTTTCTCGACCTCATGGGCCGGCGGGGCAGCCAGGCGGCCGCCGACACCCTGGTCGGCATCGGTGTCCTCAGCGCCGTGCCTACGGCGGCGGCCGGGTTGGCCGACTGGTCGGACATGTTGGGCGCCGAGCGACGGGTGGGCCTGGTCCATGCCGGCGCCAACACCGTGGCCGTGGGTTTCTACGGCCTGTCCTGGCTGGCCCGGCGCAAGGGCAACCGCAGCCGCGGCGTGGCCCTCAGCCTGGTGGGGGCGACGGTGGCCACGCTGGGCGGCTACCTCGGTGGCCATCTCTCCTACCGCCAGGGCGTGAACGTCGACCGCAACGCGTGGGAGGAGGGGCCCGCCGACTGGGTCGACACCATCGACGAGAGCGAGCTGGAGGAAGCCACGCCGGTCGTCGTCTCGGCCGGCGGGTTTGATGTGCTGCTGGTGCGCAGGGGCACGACGATTCACGCCGTCGGAAACGTCTGCAGCCATGCCGGAGGTCCGCTTCACGAGGGCGAGGTCGACGGTGGCTGCGTCACGTGTCCCTGGCACGCCAGCACGTTCCGGCTCTCCGACGGAGCTGTCCTCCACGGTCCGGCCACCGCTCCGCAACCGGTGTTCGACACCCAGGTGGCCGGGGGCACGGTCCAGGTGCGGCGAAGGACCTGACCCGCCAAGACCATGAAGCCGCGTCCGTTTGCCGACCGCGGCGAGGCGGGCCGGGCCTTGGCCGTCGCCCTCGATGTCTACACCGCGCGCGCCGACGTCGTCGTCCTCGGCCTCCCGAGGGGAGGAGTCCCCGTGGCCCACGAGGTGGCTCTGGCGCTGGGGACACGTCTCGACGTCTTCGTCGTGCGCAAGCTCGGCGTGCCCGGCCATGCGGAGTTGGCCATGGGGGCCATCGCCACCGGAGGTGTTCTCGTCATGAACCCGGCTGTGGTGTCGTCGTTGAGTATCTCCCCCGTCGCTGTCGACGAGGCCGTCGCCCGGGAGACCGTCGAGGTCGATCGCCGAAACCGGCTGTACCGGGGCGATCGTCGGTTCCCCGCCCTCGTCGCCCAGACGGTGATCGTCGTCGACGACGGGCTGGCCACTGGGGCCACCATGCGCGCCGCGGTGGAGGCCCTGCGAGCCCGACGGCCCCGCCGGGTGGTGGTGGCCGTACCCGTCGGGGCAGCTTCGACGTGTCGTGAGCTGCGCCGGGTGGCCGACGAAGTCGTCTGCGTCCTGTCGCCGCACCCCTTCGATGCCGTGGGCCGGTGGTTCGTCGACTTCACCCCTCCGACCGACGAAGAGGTTCGCCGCCTGGCAAGCGTTCCCGGGCCCGGGGATGCCACGATGACCTGAACCGGACCCTCAGGAGGACATCGATGGCGCACGAGGTGCAGGGCGTGGTGGCGACCTCGGCGGGCGCACCGGTAACGCTGGAGACGGTGATCGTGCCCGACCCCGGTCCGGGCGAGGCTCTTGTGCGCGTGCAGGCCTGCGGCGTTTGCCACACCGATCTTCACTACCGGGAGGGTGCGATCAGCGACGACTTCCCGTTCCTGCTCGGCCACGAGGCGGCGGGGGTGGTGGACGCCGTCGGCGACGGTGTGACTGGTGTCGGCCCCGGCGATTTCGTGATCATCGCCTGGCGGGCCCCGTGCGGCGCCTGCCGGTCGTGCCGACGGGGACGGCCCTGGTACTGCTTCGACAGCCACAACGCCACCCAGAGGATGACCCTCGCCGACGGCACCCCGCTGAGCCCGGCCCTGGGCATCGGTGCCTTCGTCGAGCTCACCCTGGTGGCGGCCGCTCAGGCGGTGAAGGTGCCGGAGGCCCGCCCCGAGGCGGCCGGGCTGGTCGGGTGCGGGATCATGGCCGGCATCGGCGCCGCACTGCACACCGGGGCGGTACAACGGGGCGACACCGTGGCCGTGTTCGGTTGTGGGGGAGTGGGCAATGCCGCCATCGCTGCGTCGGGCCTGGCCGGGGCCCGCCAGGTCATCGCCGTGGACATCGACGATCGAAAACTCGCCGCCGCCCGGGAGTTCGGTGCCACCGACACTGTGAACTCGACCGAGGGTGACCCGGTCGAGGCGGTCAGGGGCCTCACCGGCGGTTTCGGCGTCGATGTGGCCATCGAGGCCGTTGGCCTTCCGGAAACCATGCTGGCGGCGTTCTACGCCCGCGACCTGGCCGGCACCCTCGTGCAGGTCGGTGTCCCGTCACCCACGATGACCGTCGAGCTCCCCATGCTCGACTTCTTCGGGCGGGGCGGGGCGTTGAAGCCCTCGTGGTACGGCGACTGCCTGCCCAGCCGCGACTTTCCCATGTTGATCGACGCCTACCTGGCCGGCCGACTCGATCTCGACCGTTTCGTGTCCGAGACCATCGCCGTCGACCAGGTGGAAGAGGCGTTCGGCCGCATGCAGCGCGGCGAGGTACTGCGCTCCGTCGTGGTGTTCGGGTCCTAGGTCTTGACGGAAGACCGCAGCACATACGACGTGGTGGTGGTGGGGGCCCGCTGTGCGGGTGCGCCGCTGGCCACCCACCTCGCCCGGGCCGGCCTGTCGGTGGTCCTCGTGGATCGCGCCAGCTTTCCGAGCGATACCGCGTCGACCCACATCTTCCAGGCCGGAGGTATTGCCGTCCTCGGTCGCCTCGGGCTCACCGACCGCTTGGTGGCCACCGGTGCCCCCTGGCTGGAGATGGCGGATTTCCACCTCGGCGGCTTCTCGGCTCGCGTGCCCTGGCCGTATGAGCCCACCGATCCCGGGCCGGCCTTGTGCGTCCGCCGCCCGGTGCTCGACGCCATCCTCCTCGACGCCGCCCGTGATGCGGGGGTCACCGTGCACACGGCCACGCCCGTCACCGAACTGGTCAGGGAGGGAGGGCGGGTCGCAGGAGTGGTGACCGGGGGCGAGAGCGGTGAGCGCCGGCTACTGGCCCCCCTCGTGGTCGGGGCCGACGGGCGGTCGTCGAAAGTCGCCCGCCTGGTCGGGGCCCGCACCTACAACGTGGCACCCAACGAGCGCTTCGGGTTCTGGGCCTACTTCGAGGGGGCGACGTGGCCGGAACCGGCGGCGATCCTCCTCGTGCGCGACGAGCGTTTCGTCACCGCCTGTCCCACCGATGCCGGGCTCTACATGGTGGGCGTCCTGCCGCCACTGGACGAGATGGCGTCGTTCACGATCGACGTGGAGGCATCCTACGACAGGTATGTGGCCCTCTGCCCGCAGCTCACCGACACTCTGGCGGGGGCCCGGCGGACGGCCCGGCCTCGGGGAATCTCGGTGTTCAACGGGTTCTTCCGGGAGTCGGCCGGCCCCGGTTGGGTGCTCGTCGGTGACGCCGGGCACTTCAAGGACCCCGCTCCTGGCCAGGGCATCTCCGACGCCTTCCGCCAGGGCGAAGCGCTGGCCGCGGCAATCGTCGACGCCGGCGGCCGGGCCCCGGCCATCGACGAGGCCACCGCCCGGTGGTGGCGCTGGCGCGACCGTGACGCGGCCGGCATGCACTGGTTCGCCCACGACCTCGGTGCCGCCGGGCCCATTCCCATCGTGTTCGGCGGGATCGTCCGAGGCCTGGCCCGCGAGCCCGATGGTCTGCGCCGAGCCGTCGACGTGTTCAATCACCGGGTGGCGCCGAAGGAGTTGCTCACGCCCCGCCGCCTGGTCGTCGCCGCCGGCCGGGCCATCGCGTCCCGCAACCATCCACCCGGTGTCGTGCTCGCCGAGGTGCGGGAGATCGCCGGTCGAGAGGTCCGGCGGAGGTGGCACAACCGCTACCCGCTCTATACGTCGGGGTCGCCGGTACCCGGGGTCGACCCCGCCACCGCAGCCGGTGGCTGAGCCGACCCTTCCGAGGTTGCTGGTGGCGCCTCCCGCCGTGGGTGCTGACCGTCGATCCTTACCGGCTCCTCGATCAGGTGAATCTGTGGCTCGGCCCCGTCCGGCGCGAACCAGGGCTCGTGGGCCGGGGCGTCGGGACAGAGCTTCCAATGGCGGCCCACCCGGTCGATGGCCACCGGGTACACCGTGAGGGCGCCGTCGGCATCGAAGTGGAGGCGGAGGAAGTGCTTGAGGTCCATATGGTGGAGCGGCGCGTACGCCTCGTTGCCGTGGAAACCGAAGCAGTTGGTGGCCCAGAAGTACCCCGACATGCCGAACGTTCCCCCGACACCACCGAGCAGGCCGACGAGGGCCAGGAACGTGAGCAACGACGCGGCGCCGCCGGAACCGACGAGAGCCGTCGACAGCCACGAAGCGGCGATCATCACCGCACCCACGCTGGACAGCTGCAGGCCGGCGTGCACCAGCCCCAGTACGACCCGTGGCACCCCGCTGGCGTCGTGGGCGAAGCGCACCATCCCGGCCAGGAGCACGACCAGGAACAGGATCAGCACGAACGCCGTCGGGCTCTCCCAGACCGCCCGGGTCAGATCGGCGGGTTCGAGCCGAACATGGCGGTCGTGGAGCTGCAGGCCCATCATGAACGCCAGCAGCACCTGGACCGCCCCGAAGGTGGCGGCGAGGGGGAGGTTGAAGAACGGCAGCAGCCAGACTCTCTTGCGCAGGCTCTTGGACACTTTCGGTGACGGGTAGACGCTGGCTCTGCGATACATGCCGTCGCCCGCCGTCCCGGGAATGTGCAGCTGCTCGGGGAGGCGGTGGGTGGGGTGCAGGAAGGCCCCCCCTCCGCCCGACGTGATGTGCTGGCGAGGCCCGTCCTCCTCGGTGTTGCGACAGTAGTAGTGCTTTCCGCTCTTGAGGTAGAGCAGCACCTGGGCACCCGTGGGGCCGATGACCTCCCGCTCGAGGTACTCGACGTTGCGGTCGGAGTAGATGTCGTCGGCGCTGCGGCCGCTCTGGACCTCTTTGGCCGTGCACAGGATGATGCGGTCGCCCCGATCGACCTGGTCGGCGGCCACCTCGGTGAAGTACTCGAGTTGGGCCTCGTCGAGATGGGCACCGAACTGCACGTCGACACCCCAGAGCCACCAGCCATTCGGGAGCTTGAGGGCGAAGTAGCTGCGGTGCTGACGGGTTCTCCATCCGCCGATCCAGCGGCCCCGGCAGAAGATGCTGGTGAAGTTGACCAGCCCGTCGTACCAGTCGTGGCTGCCGGGTATGGCGAAGAGCTCGGGTCCGTCGTCGGTGGCGCACGGCATGGCCGAGCGGTACGGGCCGAGCATGCGGTTCTCGTACTCGGCCCGCTTCGGCACCGGGTACACCTGGTCGCCGCCCATCACCAGCACGCGGCCCCGTCGGGTGGCGTGGGTCGTTCCGTCCCAGTCGAGGTCGATCCCCTCGACGGCGAGGAGCCGGGCCACCGTGTAGGTCGAGTTCCACCCGTCCCCGAGGTCGGCGACGTAGTCGAGCCACAGCTCGTCCGGTTCGGAATGATCGGGCACGTCGGCCGCGGCCAGCGCCTGCAATTCCCGGTTGTCGGCGTAGGAGCTGAAGATGCCCGAGAGCAGTACCCGCACCGCGGTATCGACGAGCTGGTGGGGATCGAGCCAGCGCACCATCGGCCTGCGTTCGAAACCGAGCGCCGACGGTTCTATCGACGACGGGCGAGGAGGGGGCGGCGGGGGCGCGGACGCACGAAGCCTGGGCGTTTCGGACATGTTCGGCATTCTTACATTCGGCCGTTTACTCACCGCTGACGGAGCCGGTCGGCCAGGCACCGGGCGTCCTGCACGGCAAAGCCGGAGTCGTCGTTGTTGAAATAGGCGTAGACGTCGCGGCCCTCGTCGAGCCAGGTGCCCAGCCGGTGGGCCATCCAGAACAGGCCCTCCTCGCCGTAACGACCCTGGTAGGCGTGCTCGGTGGCGTCGGGCCCATGGAAGCGGACGTAGGCCCAATCCGTGGTCAGTTCCCACGGATGCTCTTTCAGGAGGTCGTGGATGCACAGGGCGGCACCGTGGCGGCGGAGCACGTCGTACACCTCCTCGTGCAGCCACGACGGCTCCCGTAGCTCGACGGCCCATCGCGTCGCCCGGGGGGCGACCGACAGGAACTCGTCCAGGCGCTCGGCGTTGCGTTTCCAGCGGGGCGGGAGTTGCACGAGCGTCGGCCCGGCGGTGGGCCCCAACCGTTCCACCCGGTCCATGTGGTTCCCCAACCACGACGCCGCGTCTTTGAGCTTCATGCGATGCGATCCGAAGGCCCCGAGCTTGAGGGCGTAGGTGAACCCCTCGGGCGCCTGGGCCGCCCACCCCTCGACCGCCGCTTCGGTGGGCAGGCGGTAGAAGGTGTTGTTGATCTCGACGGCGTCGAGCATCGTGGCGTAGTGCTCGAACCACCGTCGCTGCGGGAGCTTGTCGGGGTACACAGGGCCCCGCCAGTGCTTGTACATCCACCCTGAGCACCCGACGCGGGCGACTCCTGCCGGCCCGCGATCACTGGTCATCGTTTGACACTACGCACGCAACGGGCGGATTCTGGAGAGATGGTGACAATGAACGACACAGCCGTGCCGGGGACCCTCGCCGTCGGCGAGGCCGTCGAGGACTGGACCGGTGACGCCCGGTTCTTCGAATACAGCCAGGCGGCCGATCCCATCGGCGCCGGAGTCATCGCCATGGTGCCGGCGGTGACGTTCTCGGCCGACCTCTACGCCGGCGGCCCCAGCCGCGTGGTCCCGCTCGATCTCTCGGAGCAACTGGGTACATCTTACCCGGCCACGTCGCCTGCGCTGCTGGCCAGTTTCGTGCGCATCGAAGCCGGCGACGAGATCGCCATGCGGCCCAACGCCACCAGCCAACTTCTCTACTGCATCCGGGGCCGGGGGTTCTCCCGCTGGGACGAACGCACCATTCCGTGGGCCCAGGGAGACTTCATCACCTTGCCGGCCGGGGGCGAGGTGACCCACGTCGCAGAGAGCGACGCCGCCTTCTACCACGTGGTCGACACACCGCTGCTCGACTACCTCGGCGCCGTGGCCTCCACGCCGCGCTTCGAACCCACCCGGTTCACGGCCACGACGGCCAGGGCGAAGTTGGCCGAAGTCGCCGCCGCCCCCGACGCCGACGACCGCAGCAGGGTGTCGGTGCTGCTCAACAACGCCCGTTTCGACCAGACCCTCACGGTCACGCACACGTTGTGGGCCATGTTCGGCGTTCTGCCCGCGGCCAGGGCGCAGCTTCCCCACCGCCACCAGTCGGTGGCCGTCGACCTGATCGTCGACTGCCCTGCCGGGTGCTACACCCTCCTCGGCGACCGGGTCGACCACCGAACCCGCCAGATCGTCGACCCGGTCCGCATCGACTGGGAGCCGGGCGGCGCCTTCGTCACCCCGCCGGGCAAATGGCATTCCCATCACAACGAGAGCGATGGCGATGCCCACCTGGTCCCCATCCAGGACGCCGGGCTACAGACCTACCTCCGCGCCCTCGACATCCGCTTCACCACCGCCGACACTCCGCTCAGAGGGCCGCTCGGGCCCGAGGACTGACCTTGCCCGCCACCGATGCCGCCCGCCGTCTCCTGGTCGAGCGGAGCCTGGTTCGGGGCGCCTTCGATCACCTCACCGTCGACGCCTTCATGACCCTGGCCTTCGAGGCGCTGGGCCCGACCAAGGCGTTGCTGAAGCGGTTCTTGTCCACCGAGACCTGGACTCCCGCCGACGACGAGGCACTGGCCGACGTCGTCGGCCCGGGTGAGGGATGGTGGCGCCGCGACCTCGACGCCGATGTGACCCTCCAGTACGGCTGGAAGGACGGCCGCTTCCAAGTGCACGTTGAGTCGGGCGCCTCCGGCTCCCCGGACACGGAAGCGGCGGCCGAACCCGAAGCCGCCCCCGTCCGGCTCCAGGCCGACCCACTGGCTGACACCTTCGACGGGCCCGTGGTGCCCGAGGCCACCCCGAACCCGCGCACCATCAGGTTCCAGGTCGGGGCCATCCACGACGGGGCGAGTCGGTGGTTCGAGTCGGCCGGGGCCGCCGCCGACGAACCCGGCTCCCATCGCCTCTTCGCCGAGTTCCCGGAGGTGGCCAACGTGCTGGTGGGGCCCGAGTTCGTGGCCGTGGGCCTCCGCCGGGCCGACGACTGGGAGCGGCTGCTCTCCCCCGTGCTGGCCGTGGTCACCGACGAGTTCGCGTCCCCGGACCACGACAGCGACGGCGACGCCGCCCCCCGGGTGATGGGTGGCCCGGCAGGGGTGGGAACCTCGCTGGCGGCGACCACCGGGAACAGGACCGGCCATCGGGTAAGCCGACTCGAGCAGGCGTGGCTCGACCTCGGGTCGTTGCGGCCTGCTGGGCCCGGCGACCTGGCCACGGTCAGAGCCGCGGCCCACGGCGAGGATGTCTCGCGCCGTCAGGTGGCCACCAGCCTCCTGCGTGAAGCCGACGCCGAGGCGGCCGTCGCCGAATGGGCGCGGCTGAGCACCGATCCGTCACGAGCGGTGCGATGGGCCACCGCCGATGCCATGGTCGACGTGAACCGCCAGGAACTACGCCCCTTGCTGGAGACAGCCCTCGCCGACACCGACGCGTGGGTCCGCTGGAAGGCGCTACGGGGCCTGGCCGAGCTCGGTGCGGCGTCCAGCCGGGAGGTGATCACGGACCTCGCCGACGATCCCGATTTCCGCGTGCGTCTGGAAGTGGCCGCGACACTTCGGTCCATCGCGTAGCTGCGCAGCTGCTCGCTCCTAGCGGCTCGATCGGGCCCGCTTGGCCGCCTCGGCGATCTTGGCCTTGGCTGCGGCCTTCTTGGCCGCGGCGGCCGACGCCGCCCGGGTGCCCTTCGGTGCTGCGGTTGCCTTGGCGGGGACGGCCTTCGCCTTGGCCGGGACGGCCTTCGCCTTGGCCGGCGTCTTGGCCTTTGGTGCGGGCGGCGCCTTTGCGGGCGCCCTTAGAGTCCGCGTCCGGGCCGTCGAAGCCTTGCCTGCACCGCTGGTGGCCCGGCCGGTGGTGGTCTTGGCTGCGCCTTTGGCGGTGGTGGGTCGGGGCGCGCTCGAACTCGTGGTTCGGGACTTGGTGGCCGGCGGCTTGGTCGAGCGCCCTCGGGAGGCGGCGGCCTTCGGACCCGGAGCCGGCGCCTTGGTGGGACGGGCCTTGGACGCGGCGGCCGACCTTCCCGGCGCCTTGGTCACCGGCGCCTTCGCCTTGCGCTTGGACGCAGCCGCGGACGTACGCCGCGCAGCGTCGCGCTTGGACGATGGCGCCTGCTTCGGACGGTTCCCCGCCGGCACCGACCCCATGGTGCGTCCCCCTGAGAGGCGAGCGACATCGGCTGCGAAGTCGGGGGTGGGTGGCGCGTCCACGTTGCTTCCGTCGTCGAGGTCCTCGTCCTCGTCGGTCTCGACCTCGTCCTCGTCCTCGTCGAAGTCGTCGGCGAACTCGCGGGCATCATCCTCGTCGGCGAACTCGTCGTCTCCTTCGAGCTCCTCGTCGTGTTCGCCCCCGAAGTCGTCGGGGTCATCGGCCGCGGGCACGGCGAACACCCGTGACGGGGTCGGTGGACGTGGGCGTCGGGCCTCCGCCCGGGCCCGCATGATGGCCAGGGCCGACTCCTCGCCATCTTCGTCGTCGTCGATCATGGTCATCCGGGGGCGGGCCCGGCTGCGGCCACGGTGGCCAGGGTCTTCGTGCAGTTGGCGCGGAGGCGGCGGGTTGACTTCGGCCTCGAACGCCTCCCGCCGGGCCCGGATGCGGTCGAGCACGGTCTCGCCCGAACCATCGTTGCCCCGGGCCAGCGCCTCCTCCTCGGCCTTCTTGCGGGCAGCCAGCCGGTTCAGGACGCTCGTTACGGGGTCGCCGACCGGGGCCCGATGCGGCCGTTCCTCCTTCGACTGCT
Source organism: Acidimicrobiales bacterium (assembly GCA_038232455.1). GTDB lineage: Bacteria > Actinomycetota > Acidimicrobiia > Acidimicrobiales > AC-14 > DATAQC01. Next base: position 23,329 of record JBBSHU010000004.1, on the reverse strand, counting down.
GTTGGTCGAGAAATTGACGCATGGCCTGGTCACGCATCATCTCGGCTGCGAAGGGGTCCTGGCGGATCACCAGGTCCTCGGGATCGGACCCGAACCGGGCAGCGTGGTCGCGGAGTGCTATCTCGGTGACGTTGGCGCTCTCGTCGGCCGCTTCCTCGTCGTCGTCGTAGAAGGGCTGGTTCGGGCCGAGGCTCGGCGGCGGTGCACCCCGGCCTCCCGGAATGCCACCGAACTGGGGAGCGCTGGTCGGCCCGGCGCTCAGATCGGGCACCGGGCTGCCCATCGGCCGGGGGGGAGGCGCCGACCGGCCACGTACCGAATCGGCGACGTCGTCGAGAGCCGTCGGTGGCCCGCCCGGAGGGGTGAATGCGGGCCGGGCACCCGCGCCCCGGGAGAGACGTTCGAGCTCACGTTGTGCCTCGCGCTCGATCTCTGCCTTCGAGAGGGGTCCTTTGGACTTGCCGAAGCGGTCCTTCTTCACAGCCACCTCAAGCGTCGCAGTCGGAGGAGTCGACCGATCCTAAGCGAGGCCCCAGGAGCCGTCCACAGCGGCAACGCATGCCGACGACGGGTGGGGGCGGGGAGGATCGAACTCCCGACGCGCAGGTTAAAAGCCTGCCGGTCTACCACTGACCTACGCCCCCTGGGGACTGGCGCGATCGCCCCATCCCTTGATCGTAGGGCTCTCGGCCTGTGCTTCCTGAGCCCGGTCGGCACCGTCCCGAGAAGCCATTCGCTCTGGTCGAGTTCGAGGCGTCATGTTGCACGGGAAACCCGACCGGTTGGCCGACGACAATGGTGTCCACCCGGTCGTCGTAGGTTGACGGGGGACCGAGGCCGGGAGGAGGGCGAAGATGGAGACGGCCGAGCAGGTACACGAGCTGTTGAACCGGTTGCACGAGGCGGTATGGGAGTTGACTGCGCTGGCGGTCGTCCTCGGCGACGATCCGGTGACCGATCCCCAACTCCTCGATGATTCCCGGCTGATCCTCACCCAGCTCGGCCTGATGGCTCCGGGGCCGGACGGGCCCATCCCGACCCCGGGGCTGGCCGAGGTCCTGGCCGGAGGTCCGGCCAACCTGGCATCGGAGGCCGTTGCTCCGGTGCTGCAGTGTGCTGCTCTGCTTTCCGGCTCGACGGCGTGGACCACCCAGGACGATGCCGCCCTCCTCGCCCAGGCCCGGGCCAGCGCCCGGGCACCGGTTCCGTTCAAACAGTTCGTGGTCCCCCTGCTGGAGGGCCTGACCGAGATGCTCGACGGCGAGTCGCCGAGGATGCTCGACGTCGGGGTTGGTGTGGCCGCCATGGCCGTCGAGTACTGCCGCGTCTTTCCCGCCCTCCGGGTGGTCGGCATCGATGTCTTCCCGCGCGCCCTCGATCTGGCGAGGGGACTGGTCGAGGACGAGGGGATGGCCGAGCGCATCGAGCTGCGACACCAGGACGTGATCGACCTGCACGACGAGGCCGTGTTCGCGCTGGCGTGGCTGCCGGCACCGTTCATACCGAGGGGTGCGATCGAAGCCGGGGTTCCCGGGATGGCGGCGGCCCTGGTGCCCGGGGGATGGCTGGTGATCGGCCATGGGAAGTTTCCCGGCAACGGGCTGGCCGGCGCCGTCACCCGTCTCAAGACGACGGCGTACGGTGGGACGGTCCTCGACGGCGAGGGGGCCCAGGAGCTTCTGCGAACGGCCGGGCTGGACCAGGTGTCGTCCCTGGACACACCCGAGGGTGCCCCCGGCCTCACCGTGGGGCGTCGGCCGCCCGACTGCTGACTCCCCTGCCACGGCCGTTCGGGCCAGGCCCAGGAGCCCGTACCCTGGGACCATGCTTTCGGTGCAGGGCCTCAGCGTGGAAGTGGGCGGGCGCTTCACCCTGGCCGACGCCACGTTCACGTTGCGAGCCGGCGACAAGGTCGGCCTCGTCGGGCGCAACGGGGCGGGCAAGACGAGCATGCTGAAGGTTCTCGGTGGCGAGGACGAGCCTGCGGCGGGCACCATCCGCCACACCGGTGGCCTCGGCTACCTGGCTCAGGACCCGAGACCACAAGGCGCCGGGAGCCAGGCCACCGGCTACTCGCACATCCTGTCCGGCCGCGGCCTCGACCGGGCCGCCCAGCGGCTGGACGAGCTACGCGCCGCCCTCGAACACGACAAGTCCGACCGGGCCCTGGTTCGGTTCAGCGACGCCGAAGAGGCGTTCTTCGAGGCCGACGGGTACGCGGCCGAGGCGCATGTCCGCAAGCTGGCTGCCGGCCTGGGCCTCACCGTCGACCGGGTCGACCTGGCCATCACCGCGCTGTCGGGAGGCGAGCGACGACGCGTCGAGCTGGCCCGCATCCTCTACGGCGGCAGCGACGTGCTGATGCTCGACGAGCCCACCAACCACCTCGACACCGACGCCAAGGCGTGGCTGATGGGCTTCCTCGGCACTTACCGCGGGGCCCTGCTGGTGGTGAGCCACGACCTGCACCTGCTCGACAAGGCCATCACCCGCATCCTGCATCTCGACGAGGGCCGATTGATCGAGTACCGAGGCACGTACTCCGAGTACCGGGCCGCCCGGGCGGTCGACGAGGAGCGGGCGGCCAAGACGGCAGGTCGCCAGCAGGCCGAGATCCGTCGCCTCAGCGACCAGGCCGACAGCATGCGCGGCCAGACGGCGAAACGAGCCCGCGTCGCCAAGTCGATCGACCGGCGGGTCGAGAAGATCCGGACGTCGGCGGTGCAGGGGCCGGTGAGGGAGAAGAAGTACAACGTCCGTCTTCCCGACCCGCCCCGGTCGGGCCGAATCGTGTTGGAGGCGACGGGCCTGGCCAAGTCCTACGGTGCCGTACCTGTTTTCGACGACATCGACCTCACCGTCGAGCGGGGGCGTCGCCTGCTGGTGATGGGTCTCAACGGGGCGGGGAAGACCAGCCTGCTGCGGGTGCTGGCCGGCACCACCGAGGCGACCGAGGGGTCGATCCGCCCGGGCATGGGAGTGTCGGTGGGGTACTACGCCCAGGAGCACGAGGGGATCCGCGCCGGTGTCACGGTCCTCGACCACATGCGGGAGAACGCCAATGTGGCCGACGTGGAATTGCGCGCCCTGCTCGGTATGTTCGGGTTGATGGGTGAGATCGCCTTCCAGGACGCCGCCACGCTCTCGGGTGGGGAGAAGACCAAGTTGGCCCTGGCCCAGCTCGTGGCCGGACGTCACAACCTGCTCCTCCTCGACGAGCCCACCAACAACCTCGATCCGCCGTCCCGTCAGGCCATCGGCCAGGCCTTGGCCGGCTGGCCGGGCACGATGGTGGTGGTCAGCCACGACACGTCGTTCGTCAACGAGATCGCCGCCGACGATGCCCTCATGCTGCCCGAGGGCACCTTCCAGCGTTGGAGTGACGACCTTCTCGACCTGGTTTCGCTGGCCTAGGCTCGCAGCGATGAGTGACGCCACCGGCAACCAGGTCTCCCAGGACGAAGCCAGGTCGCGCCTGGCCGAGGAGCGCTCCCGACTTGTTCGGGTCCGCGGCGGCCTCGACGACGACCATATGAGCGACCAGACCGAGCAGGACAGCCTGTCCGAGCTCTCGTCGGTCGACCAGCACCAAGCCGACATGGGCACGGAGACCTTCGAGCGGGAGAAGGACCTCTCCATCCTCGAGGCCATCGAGGCGGAGCTGGCCGACGTCGAGCACGCCCTGCGCCGCCTCGACGAGGGCACCTACGGCACCTGCGAGGCCTGTGGCCGGCCGATCGACGACGAGCGTCTCGAGGCCCTCCCGGCCACCCGCCTCTGTCGCGACGACCAGCAGCGAGCCGAAGTGGAGCCCGGGTCCGTCGGCACCGCGGGCGAGTAGACAACTGAACCCGCGCAAGGCCGTCCCCCTGACCGCAGCCGGGCTGGCCCTCGTCGGTGCCGCCGGGGTCGGGGTGGCCCTCTCCGACGAGGACCGCCGCAACCGCCTCGATCGCCAGGCCCGGGTGTGGCGGCTCTCGGCCCGCCGGGTGATGCACTGGTCGGTGGTCAAGGTCCGGGGTCGCGGCGCCACCGATGCCGAGCGGGCCCGCCTAGAGGAGACCTTCGCCATCCGCAGCGCCCAGGACGTGGCCGAGGTGCTCGGGGGGATGAAGGGCGCCATCATGAAGGCCGGCCAGATGATCTCGTTCATCGCCGAGGGCCTGCCGCCCGAGGCCCGGGCCGCCCTCGCCACCCTGCAGGCCGACGTGCCCCCCATGGCGCCCAGCCTGGCCGAGGGGGTCATCCGCGCCGAGCTCGGCGCCGATCCGGAGAAGCTCTTTCTCGACTGGGACCCCATTCCCAAGGCGGCGGCATCGATCGGCCAGGTGCACCGGGCGGTGATGCCCGACGGGCGCATCGTGGCCGTGAAAGTGCAGTATCCCGGCGTCGACAAGGCCATCCGCTCCGATCTCGACAACGCCGAGCTGCTCTACGGCATGTTCGCCACCTTCGCCCTGAAGAACATGGACGTGCGCGCCATGGTCGACGAGCTGCGGGCCCGCATGAGCGACGAGCTCGACTACCGGTTGGAAGCACGTTGCCAGACCGAGTTCGCCAATCGCTACCGCGGCCACCCCTTCATCCACGTGCCCGACGTGGTGCCCGAACGCAGCTCCATGCGGGTCATCACCAGCGAATGGGTCGACGGCCTGTCGTGGGCCGAGTTCGGCGCCGCGGCCACCCCGGCCCAGAAGCAGGTGGCGGCCGAGGTGCTGTTCCGCTTCGCCGAAGGGTCGATCTGGAATCACGGGGTCTTCAACGGTGACCCCCATCCCGGCAACTACCGCTTCCATGCCGGCAAGGCCAAGATCACCTTTCTCGACTTCGGTCTGGTCAAGCGGTGGGGCCCGGGCGAGCTGGAGACCCTGAGCCCCATCCTCGACGCCATCCTCGCCAAGGACCCCCTCGCCTTGGTCGCCGCGCTCCTGCGGGCCGGTTTCCTGCCCGCCGACCACGGCATCGACCCGGCCAGGATCTACGAGTACTGCAGCGGTCCCTATATCCCGTTCCAGGAGGACTATTTCACCTTCGACTCCGAGTTCGTCGGGCGCACCCTGGGACGCATGCTCGACCTCCAAGGCGAGTTCGGCGATGTCATCCGCCTCCTGAACATGCCCCCGTCCTACGTCATCCTCGATCGGGTGGTGTGGGGAATGAGCGCCCTCTTCGGGCGCCTGCAGGCCGGTGCCCGGTGGGGGGCCCTGCTCGACGAATACCTCCACGACGGGCCTTGCTCCACCGAGCTGGGCCGGGCCGAGGACGAGTGGCGGCACGCCCGGCGAGCTACGGCCACGCCGTAACGGGCTTCGTCCGTCGGTTTGCCTTCACTCCCCGCTACGGGCGGGAGGAGGAGCTCGCCCTCGTCACCGCCGACGGCGTCCACCTGGCCGGCGCCCGCCTGGCCGGGCCGCCCGATGCCTTCGCCACCGTGGTGCTGGTGCACGGGATGGTCCAGTCGGCCCGCACGCCCCGCATCCACGCCTTCGCCCGGCTGTTGGCCGGTCACGTCAACGTCGTGGTCCCCGAGTTGAGGGGCCACGGGAGGTCCGGGGGGCTCTGCACCCTCGGGCGCGACGAACCCCTCGACGTGGCCGCGGCCGTGGCCGCCGCCCCTGCCGGGCTGCCGGTGGTCACCATGGGGATCAGCCTGGGTGGGGCGTCGGTGCTCCTCCACGCCGGTACCTACGGGGGAGTGGCGGGGGTGGTGGCGATCAGCTCTCCCGCCCGATGGGCCACCTGGGATACCCCGGCGACCATCCGTGTCCGCCGTTACGTGGACTCGAGGGCCGGTCGCCAGGTTCTGGCCCGGGTGCTGCGAACCCGGGTGGTCGACCGCCTCGACGAGGTGCCCGACGCCAGTGGGGTCGTCGCCAGGATCGCCCCGGCGTTCACCCTGGTGGTCCACGACCCGGCCGACCACTACTTCGGCGAGGAGCACGCCCGCACCCTCTACGAGTGGGCCGCAGAGCCCAAGGACCTGTGGCTCGTCACCGGCGCCGGCCACGGCACCGATCTGCTGACCCCGGCCCTCGGGGCCCGCCTGGTGGCCGACCTCCGACGCCGTCTGGCCTGACCCACCCCCGGCTTGGGAATCAGTCGTTGGTCTTGGCCAGGAGGTAGCCACGGGCCCGTTCGGCCCGCCGGTAGCGGTGGACGAGGGCCCAGAACGCCGGTCCGTGCCGGGGCTCCACCAGATGCGCCAGCTCGTGGACGATGACGTAGTCGACGACCCAGGCCGGGAACCCGGCCAGCCGGGAGGACACCCGTATGACGCCATCGGTGGGCGAGCACGAGGCCCAGCGGGAGTGCTGGTTGTCGACCCAACGAACCGTGACCGGGGTCGGGAGGCGGTAGCGCGCCGCGAGGACCCTGGCCCGGGCGTCGAGGTCGGTGGCCTCGGTGGCCCGGCGGCGGTCCAACCGAGAGAGCATCTCTGCCACCCAGCGCTCCTCGTCCTCGCCACTCATGGCGGCCGGGATCCAGATCCGGACGACACCGCCGGCCTCGGACGCCTGCACGGTCTTGCTCCGACGAGGACTCCGTATGACCTCGACCCGCACGGTGTGCGACGCTAGCTCCGGTCCTGGGCGCGCTCGGGCACCCCGTCGCGGCCGGTCGCCGACCCAAGGAGCAGTCCGTGGTGCTCGACATCGCCAAACTCGGGGCCCGCTACGGGCCGGATACGGGCCACGTCGACCCTGAGCGGGCGCGGGCCTACGCCGGCGCCACGAACGACACCAACCCCGCCTACGGCACCGGCCGTCTGGTCCCTCCCCTCTTCGCCGTGGTCCCCACGTGGGACACCACCATGGCCGCCGTCCACGACGTGGTACCCGCCGAGGCCATGGGGATGCTCGTCCACCTCTCCCAGGACATGCACTTTGTCCGGCCGCTCACCGCGGGCCAGCGCCTGCTGACCGAGGCTGTGATCCGAGGGATCCGCAGCCGACGTTCGGGGGCATCGCTCTTCGTGGTCGTCACGAGCACCGACGAGGCGGGCCAGCCGGTACTGCGCCAGTACGCCAGCATGTTCATCCGCGGCCTCGGAGGTGGCGAGAGCGGGGGCGACGAGCCTCCCGCCCACAGCTTCGCCAACGCGTCGCGGGGTGTGGCGGTGGCTGAGTCGACGGCACATTTCGACCACGACCAGACCTTCCGCTACGCCGACGCGTCGGGCGATACCAACCGGATCCACGTGGACGAGGTGTTCGCCAAGGAGATGGGCCTGCCCGGGATCATCGTCCACGGGATGTGCACGATGGCGTTCTGCGGTCAGGCCGTGATCGACGATATGGCCGGGGGGGACCCGGTGTCGCTCCGTCGCCTGGCCGTGCGGTTCTCCCGGCCCGTGCTTCCCGACTCCGACCTGGTGACGACCATCTTCGCGGCCGGTGAGTCGTCGGATCGGCGCTGTTTCGCCTTCGAGGCCCGAAGTCGGGGGGAGGTCGTGATCAAAGACGGTTGGGCTGAGATCGGGCCTCCCGAGAGATAGGTATGCCGGTCCTGCGGCTGTTCGCCGCGGCACGTGAGGCGGCCGGCGTCGCCCGGGCCGAGTTCGACGGTACGACCGTCGCCGAGCTGCTGGCGGCGGCCGAGAGATCCTTCGGAGAGCGCTTCAGCGCCGTGTTGCAGCAGTCCCGGGTGTGGGTGAACGGGGAGCCGGCCACGGCCGAGACCCCGGTCACCGGCCATGACGTGGTGGCCGTGCTCCCACCGGTGTCCGGCGGCGCAGGTGACCTGGACCTGGCTCCCGCCTCGTCGGCACCGGCCGCCCTCCCCGATCGGAACCACCTTCCCGGCCGGCGGCGGGCTGAGCCGCCCGACCCCCTCGCCAAGCCGATGCCCGTCGCCCAACGGCGCCAGGGCGAGCCCCGGGGCGCCAACCCGGGCCCGATGGGCGGTATCGGCGGGGGCGCCGGGACCGTCGCGAGCGGGCCGCCCGGTCGGCCCGATCGCTCAGCGGGCACCCCTCGGGCGGGGTACGGGCAGGGATCGCCGGATCCGTCGCCGGGCAGTTCCCCGGCAGCGAGGGGGGCGAGGGCGATAGTCGAAGCGGGTCGTCGTTCCGGGAACCCTGGTGCACCGAACCAGCGCCCAACCGGCCCTCCGAGCGGAATGCCGCGGCGCGCTGACCCGGTTTCGACGCAGCCTGGCGATGCCGCCCCGTCTCGGCGCGACCTGCCCCCATCGAGGCCTTCAGCCCTGGCCCCGCCGACGGCCACTGCCCCGCCGACGGCCACGGTTCTGCGAACGCCCACGCAACAGCGGACCTCCCCCGCTCCCGCCGCCCGGACGACGAGACGGCCCCCCGCACCGGGCGGCCCCGGGCCCGGGCGGCCCCATGCGCGGGGGACCCGGCCCGAGCGGCCCACGGGGCACGGCCGTCCCGGTGCCGGATCACGCCCCTCCGGTCTCGCAGCTTCGACGACGGCGACCGCCACACCTGCCCCGCCCGATCAGTGGTGGTCGCCGCTGGCCCGGCTCGGAGTCATCTACGACAACACCCGCCCGCATGGGCGGATCGGGCTCGCCTGGGCCGTGGTCACCGTGGCCGCCGTCATCGGCGGCCCGACATGGATCGCCGGATGGCTGGGCGTGAACGCCTTCGCCGCCGCGTCCCAGGCCGCCGGCACCCGCCGGACACTCGACGTGCATCCGCCCCCCTGGCTGGCCGCGATCGCTTCCATCGGGCCGCCGGCGGCGGCGGTGTTCGGTGGCAGGTACGTCGTGGGCGTCGCCGCCGTCGGTCTGACCGCGGCTTTGCTCGTACGGACCTTCTTGAGTCACCGGGCGGTCGCCCACGATGTGTCGCTCGCCCTCGTCATCGGGATGGTCACCGGCTCGGCTGCGGCTTCCCTGGTGCTGGCCTGCCAGGTCGACGTCGAGGCCGCCGTCTATCTTCTCGTCTGCGTCTGCACCTACGACGCCGGGGCCTACCTGGTCGGCACGGGCGCATCGGCAGCCTGGGAAGGGCCCCTGGCCGGCGTGGTGGCGCTCATCCCGGTGACGATCCTGGCGGCCGTCGTGCTCGTTCCGCCGTTCCCGCCGGGCACACCGCTGGCCCTGGGGCTACTGGCCGCCGTGCTCGCGCCCATCGGCCCCCTCGTCGGCACCGCCCTGATCGGACGGCGCGAGGCCGATGCTCCCGGCCTCCGCCGCCTCGACTCGCTGATCCTGCTGGGGCCCGCCTGGGCCTGGCTGATCGTGACGATCCTCCACTGACCCACTGGGCGACACTAGGCCTTCTTGGTCTCCCAGAAGATGGTGTCGATCTGGCCGATGAGATCGAGCAGTGCCTGCCCGCTGGCGGGGTCCTCGGACTTCTTGGCCGCCCCCGCCGCCTTGGTGGCGTCCCAGAACAGCTGGTGCAGCTGGGGGTATTTCTCAGCGTGCTCGGGCTTGAAGTAATCGGTCCACAGCACCCACAGGTGGTGCTTCACCAGGTCGGCCCGCTCCTCCTTGATCTGCACGGCCCGCTGACGGAAGACGTCGTCGTCGGAGGCCTGGTACTTCTCCTGGCATCCCTTCACCGATTGTGCCTCGATGCGCGCCTGGGCGGGGTCGTAGACGCCACACGGGAGGTCGCAATGGGCGTACACCCGTCCAGGTGGACGGATCCGGTCGACGAGGGCGGTGACGCCGGTGAGAATGGGCATGCGTTGATGCTCCTCTGCCTCGATTGTTGATGCCTCTGCAGACTATCCAGTCCCCCGAAGGGTGAGCGCAACGCGGCGTTGGTGGGCCGTTGCCCTCCTCGTCCCGGTGGGCTGGGCCAGCTCACGGATCAGCCGCGTGGAGGTCGTCGGTGACAGCATGCGCCCGACGCTCGAGCCCGGCGACCGCCTGGTCCTGAGTCGGCTCCGCCGGGCCCGCCCCGGCGACCTGGTGGCGGTGGCCGATCCACGGCAGCCGCAACGGACGGTGGTCAAACGCCTCGTCGAGGTTTCGCCTGCCGGCCTCACCGTGTTGGGCGACAACCCGGCCGCCAGTACCGATAGCCGGGCGTTCGGACCGGTCAGCGCCGACACGGTGCGGGGTCGGGTCGTCTACCGCTACCACCCGGAGTCACGGCGTGGCCGTCTGCCTCCGTCCGGGTAACGTGAGGCGATGGGATGGAGGGACGATCTTGGCCGGATTCTGGCGCCGGACTATCTCGCCGACGTGGAGAGCCGCTCCATCGAAGCGTTGCGGGAGATGGCCGCCGAGTCCCAGGCCGTCGGCGACGACATCTCCTATCTGCGCCGCCAGGTCCAGGGGCGCCTCGACATCGTCCGGTGGGAGCTCGACCGGCGTGCCTCCGGCGAGGGCCGTTCGAGTACCGACGATCTGGTCAAGAGCCTGAGCAGCGTCCTTTCTCCGAACGTCCACGCGCCCGGCCACCAGCAGATGGTCGACGGTGTCGAGCCGCTTCATCTCGACGAGCTCACTGAGGAGTTGAGTGCTCTCGTGCCCCCGGTCTGGAAGCTGCCCGAGCTCGACGGCGACGAGTTACAGGCCCTGGCCGACCGTCTCGGTGAACACGAGAGCGAGTACTCGTCCCTCCGCCAGCAGGTCTTCTCCTGCACTGACGCCCTCCGGACCACCATCACCGGCCAACTGGGCGGCTGAGTTTCCGGCGGCTTCGCCGCCGCAGGGGTGCTGGTGGGGGTAGCCACTCGGTTCTGGGTAGGGTTGCACCCCGTGCGCCGGTTGGCCGTCATCTCGTTTCATACATCCCCACTCGCCCAGCCCGGTGCAGGAGACGGCGGGGGCATGAACGTGTATGTCCACTCGCTGTCGTCGGCCCTCGCCCGGGCCGGGGTGGACTGCGACGTGTACACCCGAGCCTGGCGGCCCGGCCTGGCGCCGGTGGTGTCGGTAGAGCCCGGGTTCCGGGTGCATCACGTCGCCGCCGGTCCCGTCGCCGACGTTCCCAAGGACTCGATGCCCGAGCTGGTGCCGGCGTTCACCGAGGGAGTCCTGGCGGCCCTCAGGGCCCATGGCGAGCCCGACCTCATCCACGCCAACTACTGGCTGTCGGGTGTGGCCGGCCACGCGTTGAAGCACGAGCTCGGCCTACCGCTCGTCAGCACCTTCCACACCCTGGCCAGGGTCAAGGCCGAGTTCACCACCGAGGAGTCCGAGAGCCGGGGACGGGCCGAGGTCGAGGTGGTCGGCTGCTCGGACGCTATCCTCGCGTCCTCCGACGACGAACGGACTCAGCTCGAGCGCCTCTACGCCGCCGAGCCCGGGAGAGTGGAGATCGTCCCCCCCGGCGTCGACCACGAGCGCTTCGCCCCCGGCGACCGGGCCCGGGCCCGGGCCGGCCTCGGACTGGGGCCGGGCCCGATGCTGCTGTTCGTGGGGCGGATCCAGCCTCTGAAGGGCGTCGACGTGGCTATCGAGACGGCCGCCGCCCTGGGGCCCGATGTCACCCTGGTCATCGTGGGGGGCCCCTCGGGCCCCGACGGAGAGAGCGAGCGACGCCGTCTCGACCACCTGGTGGCCGAGCTCGGCGTCGGCCCCCGTATCCGGTTCGTGGCCCCCCAGCCCCACTCCGAGCTGGCCCGGTGGTACCGGGCCGCAGATGTCTGCCTGGTTCCCAGTCGCTCGGAGTCGTTCGGCCTGGTCGCTCTGGAGGCCGCCGCCTGTGGGACCCCGGTGGTGGCGGCCGCCGTCGGAGGTCTGCCGACGCTGGTCGATCACGGCCTCACCGGATTCCTCGTCGAGGGTGGTGACGCCGACGGTTTTGCCGCCGGCGTGAGCAAGATCCTCGGTGATCCCTCGCTGGCGGCGGGGATGGGCCGGGCCGCAACCCTCCGGGCCCGTCGATACAGCTGGTCGATCACCGCGGCCCGGCTCAGGCGCCTGTACGCCGATCTCACCGCCCGTGACCTCGTGGAGTGTGGGTAGTCTCTGCCCCCCCCACCCGAGCGCCAGGCGGAAGGAAGACTGACGAAGTTCACTCCCTTCGTCGGGTCCAGTCGCCGCGCTCCATAGTATTTCAGTATGTTTGCTTGCATCGAGCGATGAGCCGGGTTAGGGTGCTCATGGCCCGAGGGGCGGATCGGAGCGGTCGTTCGGGGAAGTGCGACCGTACCGGGAGGTTCCTCGGGCTCCTTCGTCGAACTGACCAGGGGGACCCTCGTATCCAGGTCCACCGTCCGGCGGAAGCACCACGTCTCGCACCGCATGCCCCGAAACCCTGTCTCCGCCGCCGCCCTGATCTTCAGCCTGGTGCTGGCTCTGGCCACGCCGGGCCACGCCGACTCTCTCGACGAGCGCAACGCCTCGAATCAGTCCAAGCGGGCCACTGCGGCTGCCAAGGTCGACGCCGCCATGGCCGACGATACCCAGCTGGAGGCCGCCGTGCGCGACCTCGACACGAGTGTCACCGCCCAGTCGACCACCACCGATGCCGCCCAACAGGCGGCCTCGGCCGCGCAGGCCGCGATGGGTCCGCCGAGGCTCGCCTGGCCGCCACCGAGGCTCGCATGTCGGGCCTGCGGGCGGCTGCGGCGTCGCTGGCCGTGCGGGCGTACGTCCACCCTGGGGGTGATCCGCTCTTCCAGCTCCTGGGCTCGGCCGATCTGGGCGAAGCCAGCCGGCGGGAGACGCTGCTCAACCACGTGGCCAGCACCGATCGCGATCTGCTGGGTCAACTGCGCTCCACCCGGGAGGACCAGGAGGGCGAGCAGACCAACCTGAACCGCCTCCGCGACCAGGCCAATGCCCGGCGCAAGGCGGCCGCCTCCCACCTGGACGAGCTGAAGGCGGCCCTCGACAGCCATGCCCGGCTCAAGACTGCTCTGGACGGCCGCATCCAGGAGTACCAGGCCGAGGTCGACGGCCTGTCCCGGGACCAGGCCACGATCGAGGGCCTGCTGCGCGCCCGCCAGGGTGCGTTGGTCACCGGTGGAACGTCGCCGGCAACGGGGGCCCCGGGACCGGCATCGAGCTACGGGCTGACATGGCCGGTGGAGGCTGCGATCACGTCACCGTTCGGGTTCCGGTGGGGCCGGATGCACACCGGGATCGACCTCGGTGCCGGTCCGGGCACGCCGGTCCGGGCGGCCAAGGCGGGGACAGTGGTCTCCTCGGGCAACGACGGTGGGGGCTATGGGTTGCTCACCGTCATCGACCACGGTGGCGGGCTCACCACCCTCTACGCCCACCAGAGCCAGTCGGGGGTCGGTGGCGGGTCGACCGTGGCCCAGGGGCAGGTCATCGGTTCCGTCGGGTGCTCCGGCCACTGCACCGGACCCCACCTCCACTTCGAGACCAGGATCGACGGCAACCCCGAGAACCCCGAGAGCTTCCTGCGCTAGGAGTCGGCGCCGCCTACATTCGTCGTCATGGCGTTGCGGCTGGTGATCGTAGGTGGCGGGAAGATGGGCTCGGCCCTGGTGGCCGGGCTCCTTCGAGCAGGATGGGCGGAGGCCACCGACCTCGGCGTGGTCGAGCCGATGGTTGCCCGACGCGAGGAGCTGACCGGCCTCTACCCGGGCCTGGTCGTCGACGACAAGGTGCCCTCGGCCGAGGGGGCCGTGCTGGCCGTGAAGCCGTCCGACGTGGAGGCCGCCTGTGCCGCGGTGGCCGGCGCCGGCGTCGAACGGGTCCTGTCCATCGCCGCAGGCGTCGGCCTGGAGCGGCTCCAGGGCTGGTTGGGCGACGACGTTGCCATCGTGCGGGCCATGCCGAACACGCCGGCCCTGGTCGGCTGCGGTGCCGCAGCCATCGCCGGTGGTGCGACGGCCGACGAGGCCGACCTCGACTGGGCCGACAGCATCCTGTCGGCCGTCGGTCTGGTCGTGCGCGTGCCCGAGCCCCTTCTCGACGCCGTCACCGGCCTCTCCGGCTCCGGACCGGCGTACGTGTTCTTCGTGGCCGAGGCCCTCACCGAGGCCGGTGTGCTCAACGGCCTGCCCCGCGAGATGAGCCGCTCGCTGGCGGTGCAGACCATCCTGGGCTCGGCCCGGCTCCTGGACGAGTCCGGGCAGTCGGCCGAGCAGCTCCGGGCTGCGGTGACGTCGCCCGGTGGCACCACGGCGGCAGGCATCCGGGCCCTGGAGGCGGGAGCCGTTCGCAGCGCCGTCCTGGAGGCGGTGACGGCCGCGACGGAGCGCTCACGACGGCTGGGCCAGGGCTGATTGGCGGTCCCTCTTTCCCTTGCCACCTCCGACGGCCTACATTGCCAGGAGCGAAGAGGGGAGAACGACGGTGAAGTCCGATGCGCGCGCGCGGTTTCTGACTGCGGCTGAGGTGGCTGGGCTCCTCCGGGTCTCCACCATGACGGTCTACCGGCTGATCAAGGGTGGCCAATTGGCGGCTGTCCGGGTGGGGAAGTCCTACAGGGTCAGCGAGGACGACGTCGACCGCTTCCTCGCCAGCACCTACACCGAGGCCGGCTAGGTCTGATCGTCGGGTACCGGTAGCGTGCCCAGCGCATGACTGCCGGATTCGACACCGTCTCGTTCCTGTCCGACTACGGGCTCGCCGACGAGTTCGTGGGCGTGGTCAAGGCCGTGATCAGGGCCATCGCCCCGGAAGCGACGGTGATCGACGTGAGCCACCAGGTCGCCGCCCACGACATCCGGGCCGGCAGCCTGGTCCTGGCCCGCAGCATCCAGTACCTGCCTCCCGGGGTCGTGCTCGCCGTGGTCGACCCCGGCGTAGGCACGTCCCGGCGGGCCCTGGCCGTGGAGGTCGGCGGCGCCGACGGTGACGACGGTCAGAACCACCGATCGGTGCTCATCGGCCCCGACAACGGCCTCCTGGCCCCGGCCGTGGCCCTGGCCGGTGGCGCCCGACGGGCTGTCGCCCTCACCAATGCCGAGTGGCACCTGCCCGCGCCGGGGCCCACCTTCGCCGGTCGCGACATCTTCGGGCCGGCCGCCGCCCACCTGTGCGCCGGCGTCGAGCTCGACGAGCTGGGCGAGCCTGTCGACCCGTTCACCCTCGTGCCCGGCCTCATCCCGCTGTCGCGGGAGGAGAAAGGTGGCGTGCAGGGCGAGGTCCTCTGGGTCGACCGGTTCGGCAACGCCCAGATCAACATCGGCCCCGACGAGATCGACGCCATGGGTTCGCCGATCGTGGTTCGCATCGGTGAACGGATTCGGAGCGCGGCGCGCGTCAGCAACTTCGCCGAGTTGTCCACCGGCCAGGTGGGGTTGGTCGTCGACTCCTACGGGTTGCTGGCCGTGGTTCTCGACCAACGGTCGGCGGCCGCCGAGCTCTCGCTGGGTCCCGGGGACCTGGTCCGGCTCGAGCCCACGGGCGACGAATGAGGCGGGGCACGACGATCGCCCTGGCCATCCTGCTCTTCGCCATCTTCGGAGCGGCCATCGTGCAGTTCCTCGTCATCGGCCGGTAGCGGGCCGGCAGGGCTCAGGGCCCGAGCGTCGAGCAGAGGCGGCTGATCTCGCGCTCCAGGGAGCTCAACCCCTCGACCTTGTCGAGACAGATGGCCACGCCGGCCTCGTCGGCCTCGCGCTGCAGGGCATCGTCGACGTAGGCCGTGTACAGGATGACCACCTGGTCGGGACGGCGGGCCCGCAACTGGCGGGCGGCGGTGAGGCCGTCCATCGCGGGCATCTTGTAGTCGATGACGATCACGTCGGGATCGGAATCTTCGACGTGGTCGAGGGCATCGGCCCCGCTGGAGGCCTGGTGGACCACGTCGAACCCGTCGACGGTGAGCATCGTCTTGAGCATCCGACGCACGTGGTCGGTGTCGTCCACGAGCATCACCCGGATG
This sequence comes from Acidimicrobiales bacterium, assembly GCA_038232455.1. GTDB lineage: Bacteria > Actinomycetota > Acidimicrobiia > Acidimicrobiales > AC-14 > DATAQC01. The sequence continues at coordinate 7,590 of JBBSHU010000004.1, read as the reverse complement.
GGCGCCTGACTGGCCTGGGCCACGACCGCCACGGTACCGGCTCCGGGGCGACTCCATGTCCCGTCGGGGATCAGTGGTGGCCGTGCCCGGAGTCCAGGGCCCGCAGGGCGCCGAGAACGAAGTTGAACGTCAACGCTGCGGCGACCGGAGCGGGGGCCGGGCCCGGGTCACGGCCGCCGGAAACGGGGCGGGTTGGCTCGGGGGGCGGAGGCGCCGTGGTCGTGGTGGGTCGGGGGGCGACGGTGGGGGATGGTTGCGGGTCGGCCACAGTGGTGTCCCGGCTGTTGCCGGCCGGCGCCTCGAAGTCCGCGACCGAGGAGATGTCGGCGTCGGGGCTCAGTGCCGGCGCTCCCACCGATGCCCGCGCCTGGTTGGTGAGGGCCAGAAGATTCGCTTCGTCGGACGTGGTCGCGCCCGCCGGCGGGGCCGATAGCGCCATCCCCGGGACCACCGCCCCGAGACCCAGGCCGACACAGCTGAGCATGGACGCCGTGGCCAGGGCCGCGATGAACCGACGTGCGTGCATGTGGGATCCCCTCGGGAGCCCGACTGCCGATCGGGTCGGAGAACGAACTCCGACCGAGCGCCAGTCGTGATGTGTTCAGGTACGAACTGTCCTGAACTCCTTCCGCGGGAGGGGGACCAGAGCTTGAGTCAAGCCCCGCCTGAATGTCCGGAACTCGCTACCCGGATGAGCGGGTCAAGAGACGGAGAGGGTCTGGCGGATGCCGTTGCCCTTCTGGCCGGGCTTGCAGGCCACCTCGTAGCTGCCCGTGGCCAACTTGGTCGTGAACCGGGCCTTCGTGCCGGGTCCGATGTCTTCCTTCTCGGACACGATCTTGTCGCCGGGTGCGAAGACGTAGACCTCGGTGACCTGGCCGCCGGTGTTCTGGACCTCAAAGGTGTGGTTGCCCGGTGTGAGGCTGGTGGTGGCCACCCGGCACTCGGTGTCGGTGGCGGTGACGGCCACCGCCGGGCCGCTGGTGCCCGACGACGAGGTGCAGGCGGCCAGGGCGAGCCAACCGGCCGCGCCGGCGACGAGGGACAGCCGTACGGGGATCTTCGGCCTCATCGGGCTCCAGTGCTCAGCGGGTGGGGGTGACGGACTGCGGTACCCGGCCGTCGGCCGGTGCCGGAGCGGTGGCGGCGCGCGGGGCCATCGGCGGCGCGCCGGACGCCTTGGGGGCCCGGAGGAACAGGATCATCGTGGGCACCATGTAGGTCAGCCATACGGCCAGCTCCAGTCGCGACGGTGTCGGGCTGATGCTGAACAGGCCCTTCCACAGCGATCCCCACCAGCTCGACGGCGGGAGGACACCGGTGGCGTCGAGGACCCGGTGGCCGAGGTTCCCGAACAGGAGATAGCCGGCCTCCTGGAGGTCGTGGATCCCGTAGGCCAGCACACCGGCGGCCACGACCACGAGGCCGGCGCCGGTGTAGCGGAAGAACTTGGCCAGGTTGATGTGGACCGAACGGCGGTACACGAGGTAGCCGAGCACGAGGGAGGTGGCCAGACCCAGGGACGCCCCGACCACGGGTTTGAACGTCGACCCCGTCGACTGCACCGCGGTCCAGATGAACAGGGCGGTCTCCAAGCCCTCGCGCGCCACGGCGACGAAAGCGGTGAGGGTCAGGGCGCCGGTGCCCATGGCCAGGGCAACGTCGATGCGCTCCTGGAGCTCACCTTTCAGGTGCCGGGCGGTGCGGCGCATCCAGAAGATCATCCAGGTGACGAGGCCGACGGCCAGAATGGACATCACCCCGCCGAAGGTTTCCTGGGCCTTGAAGGTCAGCGAATGGGAGGTGAAAGTGAGCAGGGCACCCGCGACGAGGCTGATGGCGACCGCGGCTCCGACGCCGAGCCAGATCGACCGCAGGGCCTGGCGCCGGTCGGTGCGCACGACGTAGGCGACGAGGATGCTCACGACGAGTGCCGCCTCGAGTCCCTCCCGTAACCCGATGAGGAAGTTGGCCAGCAAGGATTGGTCCCTTTTCATATCGCCAGGGAAAGGTTGTGTTAGGCGACCCTAACGAACTCTCTCAGGTGCTACTAACTGTACCTGGCACCTACCCGGCCGACAACCGGTTCTTTCTCCGCAGGCTCGGCCGGATCCTGGCGCGCCGGTCGGACTCGGGGCCCGGCGGTGGCCACCAGGAAGCCGGCGAAGATCAGGCCGATGCCCACCAGCAGGGTGAGGGCGAAGGCCTCCATGGCGTCGAGCACCGAGTTGAACAGTCCCCCGGCGCCGAGCACCAGGGTGCCCGCAGCGATGAGCAGGTTCGCCCCCGCCAGCCGCCCGGCGGGCACCGGAGAGGCTCCGGCGTGGCGACGCCGCCAGAGGCGCCACGCGCTCCAGACCGCACCCCCCAGCACGACGGTGGCACCCACGCCCGAGGCCCCTGCGGCCAGCACGCGGGGGAGCACGCCGAAGACCTCCGAGCCCTGCGGCAGACGGTCCGAGGGGACCGGTGCTCGCAACGGTGCCTCCAACACCACGCCGGCGGCGAAGGCCGAGGCCAGGGCGACCGCCGCCGTCCACCGGTCGGCCTTCCGTCGGTCGCCCAGGAGGTACACGGTGCCAAGGGCCAGGAACGGGACGTTGACCACCGCCCCGAAGAGGTAGAAGACTCGGAAGGTGGCGTCGTCCCACCCGTTGGCTGCGCCGAACCACAGCGCGGCCGCCCCGACGAAGAACATGGCCAGCGACACCGTCCACGCCAGCTCGTGGGGGCGGCGAGCGGCCAACCACCGCTCGTAGGTCGACATGGCGAGGGCCAGCGCCACGAGGGCGGCGGCGGCGGCCAGCGCCGACTGGGTGGACACGAACGGCGATTTTACCGACAGTGGCCCGGACATCGCCCGGCATCGGCACAGGTACGTGGGGAGCTACCCGGGGACGAGGCGACGCAAGATGGCAGCTCGACGCCAGTGGTCATGAGACGGACCGAATTATCGGTGAAGACGTCCGACCATCAGACCCTCATGAACACGACCGTCGGGTGGGGAGCACCAGTCGATCCCGCTGGTCGACTGGCGGTCCTGTTGTTCCTCACGTTGGCATGCCTCTTCTTGCTCTCGACCGGCGGGCACCTCTACTCCAGGGACGAGGAGACCATGCTCGCCACCACGTCCGCTCTGGTGCACGGCCACCGCCAAATCGACCTCCGCGTCACCGACTTGTCCATCATCTACGTCGAGAGCCATCGCGATCCTCCTGAGCTTGTCGGCTATTACGGCCTGGGAAACTCGGTACTTGCCGTACCCGGCTACCTGGCCGGGTCCCTTGTCGACCGGCTGTCAGGAGACGACCGCCACACGGCGCAGCGGTTGGGGGTGGCGTCGACGAACTCCTTCGTGACCGCCGCGACTGCGGTGGTCGTGCTGCTGCTGGCCCTCGAGCTGGGCGCGGGTCGCAGAGGTGCGGTCGTCATCGCCCTCGGCTACGCGGTGGGTACCTTCGCCTGGGGATCGGCGAAGACCTTTTTTTCCGACCCCGCGACTGGCCTGTGTCTGGCTGGTGCCACCTTGCTGGCGATCAGGGCCGCACGTCGACGCCAGCCATGGCTCCTCACGGCGTCGGCCGCGGCGGTCGGTCTCGGCATGCAGTTTCGCGTAAGCCTCGTCCTCATGATCCCCGCCATCGTCGCCTACGGCCTGCTCGTACCTCGCCCACCCGATCGTCGCGCGCTCGCCGTCCGACTCGGGCACATCGCGGCCGGGTTGTTACCCACGTTCGCTCTCCTCGCCCTGGTGCAGTGGTGGCGGTTCGGGAGCCCGTTCGACCTGGGCTATCCGCCGTCGGTGTTCGACACCCCTTTGGTCAGGGGAACCTATGGTCTGCTTGCCAGCCCCGGAAAGGGCCTCCTGTGGTACGCGCCCCCGGTGTTCGTGGCCATCGGTGCCGCCGTCGTGGTACGTCGTAAACGCCTTCCGGAGGTAGCCCTTCTTCTCACCCCCCTTGTCCTCTCCACGCTCTTCTTCGCCCGCTACCACGACTGGGAGGGCGGTGGGTCATTCGGGCCCCGGTACCTGCTCCCCGTCGTCCCGATCGCCTGCGCTGCTGCTGCGCTGGGATGGAAGCATCGGACAGTTCGGCGGGCATTCGTCCTGGCGACTGTCGGCGGGGCGGTTTTGCCAGGGTTCTTCGGCGTGACGACCTATTTCAACGCAGTCACGATCAAAGCCAGTCCGAGCGTCATCGCCGCCGACCGGGCCGCCGTTCCTACGACGCCCAAAGGGCAGCGGGCATTCCTGGACCATTACAACTTCGAGCTGCGTTATGCGCCCATGGTGCTGCAGGTTCGGTACTTCGGGGAGGCCCTCACCAACACCACCCGCCGGCTGGCCGGACGTGGCCACTCTCTCGGCACTCCGCCTGCAGATCTGGCGGCCAATCAGTTCTGGTTCGCCGACTCCCTGCAGGTCGATACCTGGTGGGCATGGTGGCCAGCTGAGAACGGACCACCCGCGCTCCTACTGCTGGCCGTCTGCGAGGTCGTCGTCGGCATCGTCTCGGCCCGACGACTCGTGATCGAGACCCTGCAGTCAGCACCAACCTAGGAGCGTCCCTATCTACCCCTGCAGGGGCCACGCGCCCACCTTGTGAAGATGCGCACGAGGGGGCGTACACTTGTTCCACGATGTCCGACCAGACCCCGCCCCAGGGGCGGTCCCCCGGCGAGCCTTCCGCCGGGCGGCGTGCACCGGACAATGGTGCCGAACCGCAGCCGCCGACTGTGCCCCCCGCGGCGGGGGGTGCCGGAGCCCCGTGGGACGCCAACCTCGAGATGGGCGCTCCCGATCTGGACGATGTCCAAGTGGTGAACGCGCGCACCCAGCGGCGCATTCCCGAGGCCACGGTGGCTCGACTGCCCGTCTACCTGCGGAGCCTGGTCGAGCTGGCCGACGTCAAGACGGTCACCGTCTCGTCGGAGCGCCTGGCCGAGATGGCCGGGGTCAACGCCGCCAAGGTCCGCAAGGACCTGTCGTATCTCGGCTCCTACGGCACCCGCGGGGTCGGCTACGAGGTCGACAACCTGATCCTGCAGATTTCCCGCATCCTCGGGCTCACCCAGGACTGGCCGGTGGTGATCGTGGGCATCGGGAACCTCGGCCACGCCCTGGCCCGGTACGGCGGTTTTGCCGCCCGGGGCTTCCGCGTCGTCGCCCTGGTCGACGCCGACCGGGCCAAGGTCGGCGAGCGACTGGAGGATCTGGTCGTGCGCCACCTCGACGACCTGCCGGCGATCGCCGCCGAGGAGGCAGTCGCTATCGGCATCATCGCCACGCCGGCCGGTGCCGCCCAGAACGTGGCCGATCGACTGGTGGCGGCCGGGGTGACGTCGATCCTCAACTTCGCCCCTTCGATCGTCACCGTCCCCGCCGGGGTGTCGGTGCGCAAGGTCGACCTGTCCATCGAGTTGCAGATCCTCTCGTACCACCAGCAGCGCCGGGGTGCCCTGGCCGGTGCGGTCATGGGAGTCGCCTCCGACGTGGTCCCGGTCGTCGTGTTCACCGACGACGACACCCCGCCGGTCGAGGCCCGGGGAGCCGACCGCTGATGGCCGCCCTCGACACCGCCTATCCGGTGAACCTGCTCCTGGCCGGGCGCCCCTGTCTGGTGGTTGGGGGTGGCACGGTGGCGGCCCGCAAGGTGGAGGGGCTTCTGGTGTGCGACGCCCGGGTCCACGTGGTGTCTCCGGTCGTCGACGACGAGATCCGCGGTTGGCCCGAGGTCACCGTCGACCAGCGGCCTTACCGCAAGGGTGACGTCGACGGTCGGTGGCTGGTCATCTCCGCCACCGACTCGCCCGACGTCAACCGGGCCGTCTACCTAGACTGCGAGAAGGCCGGCATCTGGGTGTGCGGCGCCGACGACCCAGACCATTGTTCGTTCACCCTGCCTTCGGTCGTCCGGCGCGGCACACTGGTTGTCACCGTCTCGACAGGAGGTCGCAGCCCGGCCATGGCTCGTTGGTTGCGTGAGCAGTTGGGGACCCAGATCGGTCCGGAGTACGAGGTCCTGCTCGACCTGGTCGCCGACCGTCGGGCGGCCGTGAAGGCCGAAGGCCGGAGTCCCGCAGATCTCGACTGGCAGAAAGCGCTGGACTCGGACATGCTCGCTTTGATCCGCACTGGTGACCTGGAGTCCGCGAGAAAGCGCCTGGAGACGTGTCTGTCGTCGTCGTAGGGTTGAGCCACCGTTCCGTCCCCCTCGACCTGCTCGAGCGGATGGCCATCGGGGAGCCACGCATCCCCAAGGCTCTGGGCGACCTGTTGGGCCGGGAGTTCGTGAGCGAGGCCGTGCTCCTGTCGACCTGCCACCGGGTGGAGGCGTATGTGGTCGCCGAGCGCTACCACGGAGCCGCCCAGGACGTCCGCAACTTCCTCTCGGAGCTGGCCTACGTGGCGCCCGAGGAGTTCAGCGACCACCTGTACACCTACACCGACGAGACCGCCGCCGCCCACCTGTTCGGCGTGGCTGCCGGTCTCGACTCCCTGGTGGTGGGCGAGAGCCAGATCCTCGGGCAGGTCCGTGACGCCTGGGATCGGGCGAGGGTCGAAGGCGCCGCCGGCCCCCGGCTGTCGACCCTGTTCCGCCATGCCCTGGAGGTCGGCAAGCGGGCCCGCACCGAGACCGCCATAGGCCACGGGATCACCTCGCTGGCCCACGCCGCCGTGGCCATGGCCGGTGAACGCCTGGGTCCCCTCGAGGATCGCCGGGTGATCGTGCTCGGCGCCGGCGAGATGGGCGAAGGCATGGTGTCGGCGTTGACCAAGGTGGGCGACATGGTGGTGGTCAACCGCACGCTCGACAAGGCTGTCGCCCTGGCCGGGCGGGTCGGCGGCCGAGCCGTGCCCTTCGACGAGCTTCCGACCGCCCTGGCCGGGGCCGATCTGCTGCTTTCGTCGACCGGAGCCCCGGGAGTCGTGGTGGAGGAGGCAGACCTGGCCGCCATCCAGGCCCACCGACCGGACCGGCCGCTCCTCGTCATCGACCTGGGGATGCCCCGCAACATCGACCCCGCCGTCGGCGATCTCCCTGGTATCACCCTGCTCGACCTGGCCGACCTTCGGGCCTTCGTCGACGCCGGGCTCGACAAGCGCCGCAAGGAGGTCGTGCGAGTTCGCGGCCTGGTCGCCGACGAGCTCAGCCGCTACACGGCCGACCTGGCCGCCCGTGAGGTCGTCCCCACCGTCACCGCCCTCCGGCACCAGGCCGAGGCGATACGCGTCGGGGAGCTCGAACGGCATCGATCGCGGCTGGCCGGCCTCGACGAGCGCCAGACCGACGCCGTCGAGTCCCTCACCCGCGCCATCGTCGCCAAGCTGTTGCACGAGCCCACCGTGCGCCTCAAGGACGCGGCTGGTTCGCCCAAGGGCGAGCGACTGTCCGTCGCCCTTCGCGACCTGTTCGACCTCTAGGTGACCGAGCAGAAAGTCGCCGGCATGAAATGCACTGAAATATGGAGCCCTGTAAGCCCCGTAGAGGCCCCTCGGCGACCATTTTTGAGTCCGGACACCCGGCGATCTTGCGGCTCCGGCAAGCGCATCATCGGAAACACCCCTTTCTGCGGAGTCACCTAGAG
>JBBSHU010000003.1:0-67104 GCA_038232455.1 Acidimicrobiales bacterium | reverse complement strand
GATGAACCCCCGCCGGTTCTGCAACCGCCGCCCAACGCCACCGAAGATGCCGACCGTCGCCTGGATCAACAAGCCCACCATCACCAACGACGCACAGAAGAAATCCTGATCTCTGGTCTCAGAATGCTTGACAGGCTCCGAAGCGGGGCGCTGTGTCCGACGAACCGAAGGTGAGGTTACCGCCGCCGGAGTGGCTGTCGAGGTCCGCTCGCGCATGAGGACCGGCGTGTCTCGTGCTGGTGGTCTCGTTGAGCCGAAACCCTGGTCGCACCGACCAAGTGTGGCATTGACCGCACACCGCGGCCAGGGGGTAGGCACCCCTTTCAGGGGGCGGGTTGCCACGAAGCCGGGTGCCAGGGACAGGAAGAGCCCGCCGATCGTCTCGGCGGGCTCCGTTGAACTGTCGTTCGTTGGTGGCGGGGGCAGGATTTGAACCTGCGACCTTCGGGTTATGAGCCCGACGAGCTACCAGACTGCTCCACCCCGCGGCGTAGCCTTACTTTAGCACCGACCCGTTACGACGGAGCCAGGGTGGGGGGAGCGGCGGTCGTGGGAGGCGGACCGGTGCCCAGGGCCGTGGCGGCCTGGGCGACCAGGTCACGCGCCGCGTTGCTCTCCTTCTGGTAGGTCGCCAGGTCGCCGTTCCTCAGGGCGATATCGGCGGTCTTGTAGTGGTCGGAGGCCTGGGTCAGGAGGCTCTGGGCTGTGCCCGCCGCCCCCGTGGGGGGCGAGGGGCTGGCAGCCGGGGGTGGCGTACCCGATGGCGGCGGTTGACCAGCCGTCGGCGTCTGCTCGAGTGTGGGTGGGGCGCCGCCGAAGATGTCGGTTAGGGCAAGCTCGAGCGATTCCCGCATCACCACCTTGTCGGCGTACACCACGATCACCCGTTTGAGCTGGGGCAGCGGCGTGTTCTCCGACGACACGTAGAGCGGTTGGATGTAGAGCAGTGATTCCTCGATCGGTACCAACAGCATGTTTCCGAGCGTCACTTTCGACCCCTGGCCCGGTGATCCGAGCAGGGTGATCTCCTTGGAGATCTCCGGTTGCTGGTTGATGCGCGCGTTTACCAGGGCCGGCCCGTCGATCTGTTTCTGTCGGGGCATCACGTAGACCTGTAACTTCCCGTAGTCGGCCGGATCGCTCTTGGCCACCATGAACGCGGTGAGATCCTTACGGCTGTCGTCCTTGGACAACGGGACGAACGGCTCGAGGATCAAGAAGCCCTCGCCGGTCTCGCCGGGGAGGCGCGTCTGCAGGTAGTACGGCTGCATCCGCGGGGCGCGGGACTGCACGACCTGGCCCCCGGGCGCGAGGGTGACGGCCCCGCCGACGGCTCCGGGCGACTGGGCGATGTCCCAGCCGTCGGTCTTGTTGTAGAAGGCCCCGGCGTTGGTCATGTGGTACAGCCCGTACATGTTGGTCTGGACCCGGAACAGGTCCTCGGGGTAGCGGAGGTGCTCCCGAAGACCCGGGTCCATGGTGACGCCGTCGGTGAACAGCTTCGGAAAGGCCTTGCTGTAGGCCCGTACGAGCGGGTCGGACTTGTCCATGACGAAGAACTTCATGGAACCGTCGTAGGCGTCGATGACCACCTTCACCGAGTTGCGTGCGTAGTTGAAACCACTCTGCAGACCGCTACCGGGCGGAACTCGCGAGGTGTCGGCCGGCTGCGAGTACGGGTACTGGCTGGTCGTGGTGTAGGCGTCGTAGATCCACTCGATCCGGTCGTTGAACAGCACCGGGTACGGGTCGCTGTCGTACTTCAGGAACGGCGCGGCCTTGCGGACCCGCTCGTCGATGTCGCGGATGTAGATGGCCTTGGACTCGGGGGTGACGAACCCGGAGATGAGCGGGTTGGGGTCGCCGAAACGCAGGGCCAGGGCCGCTCGGCGCACCCACGAGCTCATGGTCACACCGCCGGTGCCGTGATAGGTGCTGGTGTGGTTGGTGCCGTTGGCCTCGGTGAAGTCGATCTCCTGCTGCTTGGTCTTCACGATGGCGTAGCCGGGAAGCCTCTCGCCGAAGTAGATGGCGTTGTTGGTCACGGTGAGAGGACCGTTCTCAGGCGTGGGGGGCAGGTCCTTGACCAACAGATTGGGGTTGCCGTCGGGGGCTACAGCGTTGGCCGGGGAGCCCACCACCCCGTAGCCGTGCGTGTACACCAGGTGCTGGTTCACCCATGAAGGCGACGGGATGCCCTCGATGTTGAGCTCCCGGGCGGCGACGAGCACCTGGGTCACCCGCTCCGACGCGGTGAGGCCATAGCGGTCGACGTCGACATCGTTGAACTGGTAGAAGTTCCGGATCTCCTGGAGGCGCTTGTAGTCCTCGGTGAGGATGGCGGGGTCCCAGAGGCGGACGTTGCGAATGGTCTCCTGGTTCTTGGCCAGGTCGGTCGCGTTGAGGTCGTCGCGATAGGCGAAGTCGGTGACCGCCGTGTCCTTGATGTTGAAAGCCGCCCTGGTGGCGTTGATGTTGCGAGCGATGTAGGGCTGCTCTTTGGTCGACTCGTTCGGCTGGACCTTGAACTTCTGGACCAGGGCCGGGTAGGCCGTGCCCGCAGCCACCGACACCAGCGCCCACAGACCGACAGCAGCGACGGGCAGCACCCATCCCCGCCAGAAGATGTTCACCAGGAACAGCAGTCCGGCGATGACCGAGATCCCGATCAGCAGGTTCAGCGCTGGGAGTTGTGCCTTGACGTCGGTATAGCTCGCCCCGCTGACCACCCCCCGGGTGGAGTAGACCAGCTCGTAGCGCTGCAGGACGTAGCCGACCGCCTTGAGAAGGGCGAGGGCAGCCAACAGGACCGACAGGTGGACCTTCACCTGCGGGGTCACCTTCTGCATGGGCGTCTGGAACCGGATGCCACCGTTGAGGTAGTGGGCCACGGCCGTGACGATGACCACGATCACCACCGCAGCGAAGAGCCAGTCGACCACGAACTTGATGAACGGCAGCTGGAAGACGAAGAACCCGATGTCCTTGTGAAACAGAGGGTCCTTGGTACCGAAGTCCACTCGGTTGCGAAACAGGATCCACGAGTTCCACTGTCCCGCCGTCCCCGGCCCGGCGATGAGGGCAAAGAGCAGGGACACGCCGATACGGACAAGCCCGGCCCGAGGACCGACCAGTGCGTGATATCGCTCGACGATCTGCTCCTCGGGGCCGGTAGGACGGAACTTGGGAGCGATGCGGTCGGCGACGGCCAGATTCACCCACATGAGCACGAAGAACAACGCGGTGAACACCAAGGCCATGGCCGCTTTGGCCCCGAGTACGCCCTTCCAGACGCTCGTCAGCCTGAGCTCGCCGAACCACAGATAGTCGGTGTAAAAGCCGGCGATGCCCCGCAACGAGACCGCCAGCAACAAGAGCACGAAGACCACCACGGCAACGAGCACAAGGCCGAGTCGGTGGCGCTGGGTTGGCCGCCGAGGCAGATCAGTGGGGGGACGCACGGGCTAGAGACTATGAGAGATTGCGGCCATACCCTCTTCACCCGAGCGGGCACCGAGGTACGACGACCTCAGGACGGTGGCGCCACCAGGATGCAGCGGCATCCGCCGTGGGCCGGCGGGTGCGTCTGGCCCGTCGGGAAGGGGTGACCCTTGGTCACCGTCCCGGCCAGAGTGTTGTCGTCGCAGTCCGGACAGGGACCATCGTCGTCGACGACCCAACACCGCTGGGCGCCCGGCGGTGTGGCCGAGAAGGCCCCCTCACCGAATGCCACGTTGGCGTGGTGGCGAGCGGCCTGCTCGATCTGGGTGGCCTTCCACTGGCGGTAGCTGGCCCCCACTCTCTCGCTCACCCCGCTGACGTCGTAGGCCATGGTGTCGGAGGTGGCGGTGGCCGAGGCGACGGGATCGGCCACGGCGTCGGAGATCGCCCCTTCGAGGCGATCGCGTAGGGGCACGACCAAGTCGATGGCGAGGTCGGCCGCCCACTGCTCGACGTCCCAACCCCTGCTGGGCGACCCATTCGCCTTGTCGGGGTCACCGTCGGTCCGGTCATAAGGGGACACCACGAACTCGGATCCCCGGTCAGCCGCCTGGGACAGGAGAGGTAGGGCCGCCGTCTTGTACCGCTCGACCTGATCGTCGAGCGAGGGAAGGACCGAAGCGGCAGTGGGGCGTCGCTCCTGCCGCAGCCGGTCGAGCACCTCGTTCTGCTCGTCCTGGAGGACCCGCTTGAGCCGGCGGACGAGGTCGGCCTCGATCGGCTCGAGAAGTCGGTCGCGCCACGCCAGGGCGGACTCCTCTCTCCCGGAGACGGGGGCGCCCTCGGCGGGGTTGGCAGGCTCCGACGGGGGCGTGGTGGCGACACCGTTGCCGGGGTGCGGAGACGATGACGCGCCGGGATCACCCGAGACGCCGGGAGCGGACTTCGGCTCGGTCGCGACGGGCGGTTCGGTGTCGGTGGTCGGCGCCGAAGCCTGGGCAGCGCGAAGCCGGGCGAACAGGTCGTCGGGGTTGGTGGTTGCGGCCCGTAACGCGGCCGCCTTGGGGGCGTCGACCTTGGGGGCGTCGACCTTGGGGGCGTCGACCTTGGGGGCGTCGACCTTGGGGGCGTCGACCTTGGGGGCGTCGACCTTGGGGGCGTCGACCTTGGGCTCCGCTTTGGGTGTGTCCGCCATGGGAACCTCGAGGTCGGGTCCCGGCCGGCCGGCCGATGACCGCTTCTCCCGGGCAACGATGTCACGGGGGGAACCGTGCGCCCGCCCTGGGGGGCCGGCCAGCTCCTGGGCCGACGGAGCGGCAACGGCCGGTCGTCGCTGACCGGCGTGACGATCGGATGGCGACCGGCCGGCGTCGTCGGTCCCGCGGGCACCGGCGCCACCGCGATCGCCGTCGATGTCGCGAGGGGGGCGGCCGGCCGCGGCGTCGAGCACTGGTCCGGCCGCGGCCTCAGCCGCACCCACCTCATGGGTTGCCTCGTCGAGGGTGCGGCGCACCACGGCGTACGCCTCCAGCAGGCGCTGCCTGGCCAGGCGCAGGTGGTCGATTTGGACCTCGGCCGTGCGCCGCCGGCGGGTGAGGTCGGCGAGCATCCGTTCCCGCACGGCCCGGGCCTCACCCACCATCTCCCGGCCCTGTTTCCGTGCCGACTCGACCTCGGCCTCGGCCTCGGCCCTGGCCCGGTCGCGAAGAGTGCGCGCCGATGCCTCGGCCGCCTGGCGCACGCCCGAGGTCATCCGGTCGGCCTCCTCGGAGCGGCGAGCCAGCAGGCCATCGGCCTCGGAGCGGACCCGGGCGATTCTGACCTCGGCCTCACCGATGATTCGGGCGGTGCGCTTCTCGGCCTCGGCCACGATGTTCGCCGCCGCCTCCCGGGCCTGGCTGAGCAAGTGGGCGGCGTGCTCACCCAGGGCGGCGGTGAGCGTCTCCTCGTCGAGCACAGGATTGGCGGCCCGCTTGTGGGCGTCGAGCAGGGCTTCCCGCAACTCGATCTCCCGGGCGGCGGCGGCCGAGAGCTCGTCGGCCACCCTCTTCAGGTAGGCCCGAACCTCGCTCTGGTCGTATCCCCGGAAGCTGGTGGCAAAGTTCTTGATGGCCACCGACTCGGGGGTGTACAGCGTCCCCGAACTGATGACGATCGGTCCGTCATCCATGCGGCCAGAGTAACGCCGGGGCCTCCCGGTGCGGTGGAGGGTCGGGACAAATGGTTCGCGGCGGCAGGCCCCGGTGTCCGTCCCCGACAATTACCTGCGGCCCAAACCCCCGAGGAGGCCGGTGAGGACATCGACGAGGGAGTTGACGGTGTTGTCGACGAGGGGGGCCCCGGTGTTCAGTGGCGCGACCCCGGGGGCGGTGGGCGACGGAGAGGCGACCGAGGGGGTGGGAGTCACGATCGTGTCCCCACCCGACGGTGCGGGCGCCGCCGTCGCCGGGGTCGGCGTCGGGCTACCGACAGCCGGTGCGGCCACGGGGGGGGCTTCAGCGAGGCTCAGCGGTCCCCGACCAATGGCCTCGTCGACCCCGGACAGCAGTGGCGCCCGGGACACTCCCTGGTCGAGGGCGACCAGGCCCCACGCCGCCCCGTCGTCGTGGAACGCGAAAACCGACGCCAGGCGGTCGGCAAACGAGCCGCGGTTGCCCTGCACGGTGATAGCCAGCCCCACCAGCGCCTCACCCGGCGAGCGGTCGGGGCCCAGCGAGGCCACGTCGAACGACGGCTCGTTCGCGAGGGCGGGAAGAATCTGCCGGTAGAAGCCGGCGCTCCGGCCCTCGCCGGGACCGAGCTGGGCCGTGAAGCCCCGGCTGCGGGCGACCAACTGGTTCCCGAGATCGATGGCGTCGCCGAGGAAGCGCTGGTCCCAGGAATCGCCGGGTTTGAAGATCAGCGGCGATGGCTTCCCGGGCAGGAGGCCGGCGGCGGGCACCGCCACCTGACGCCGAGCGGGGACCTGCAGGGACCGGCCGGCCGACGCCACCGTCACACCGGCGGTGTACGACGCCACCGTTGCCGCCGAACCACGACTGAGCCGTGCCGCGCCTCCCGCCACCGACACCTCGGAATCGGCCACGGTCACATCCAACGGGTCGCCGTCACCGGCCGCCGTCACCAGGAGGTCGCCGGAGATGAGGGAGGACTTGAGACTGGAGCCGCCTGCGGCCGCGGCGAACTCGACCTCGGAACCGTTTCGCTGCTCGAGCCGGCGGTCGCCGTGCAGACGGATGGCCGCCTTGCCGGAGCCGACCTTGACCCGGTCGCCAGCGTGCAGGGTTCGAGACCCGTTGACGGAGTGATAGGCGCCGCCGCCGGTGGCCACCTCGACCGCTCCGCTCGCGCTGAGGCGCGCCGACGACGGGCCTCCCCCGCCGCCCGAACAGGCGACGGCCAGGATGGCCGTTGCCAGAACCGACGACACCAACCGCAGTCTCATCTCTCCTCCTCGGCTTGTATCGGCACGACGGGGAGGATGATTGAGAACCGCGATCCCTTGCCTTCCTCGGTTTCACAGGCCAGTTCTCCTCCATAGGCCTCGACCATTCGTCGCACCACCGACAGTCCGAGGCCGAGACCCCCGAAGGCCCGGGTGGCCGTGCTGTCGGCCTGGGTGAAGTCCTCGAAGATCCGGCTGAGCTCGTCGGTGGCGATCCCGATGCCGAGGTCGTCGACGGAGATCTCCACGGCCGGGGTGGCCTCGCCTTGGCCTTCGGGAAGGTCGACGAGGCGCGCGGCAATGAGGATGCGGCTGCCTTCGGGGGAGAACTTGACGGCGTTGTCCATGAGCTCGTCGAGTGACTCGTCCAGGCGGTGGGGGTCGACCACCAGGGCCGGAAGATTGCGGGAGATCCGGCGGGTGACGGGGCGACGCTCGCCCTCGCGAGCCTTCCAACGCCGGATCACCGAATCGATCAGCGGACCTACCCGGGTGGGTTCCGGTCGGTCCACCGCGTCGCTCCGGGAGCGTCCACCGGCCACCTCGAGCAGGCGCCCGATCACCCGCTCGAGCTGGTCGGCGGCGTCACCGATCGCGGTCAGGCCGGCCCGGGCCTCGTCGCGGGGTAGGCGCCCTCCCTTGAGCATCATGGCGTAGCCCTTGATCGGCACCAGAGGGGTACGCAGTTCGTGGCTGATATTGGCCAGGAGGTCGGCTTTGGTCCGCTCCGCCTCACGTTCGAGGCGCATGTCCCTCAACACCCACACCCCACCGCCGATACCGCCGCCGGCGTCGGCCAGTCCACCGGCGGAGAGGGCCACGGGAACAGCGGTCCCGTCGCCGCCGTGAACGACGGCCGCCGTGGCCCACCGTCCCTCCTCGGGCCGGGCCAGACGGGGGCTGAGGTCGGTACCGTCCTCGCCGGTCACCCGCACGACCTGGTCGGCCGGTCGGCCCTCGGCCCGGGCCGCGTCGACACCGAACAAGCCCTCGGCGGCACCGTTGAAGGTGGTGACCCGACCCTCCCGGTCGACGGCAACCACCGCCTCGCCCATGCCCGCGACGACCGCCTCCAGCCGGCTGCGCAGTGCAGCCTCCTCATCGCGCTTCTCCCGCAACTCGGTGGTGAGCGTCTCGATCGACCCGGCCATCGAGTTGAGTGTGGACCCGAGCACGCCGAGCTCGTCCTGGCTGGTCACGCTGACCCGGGTGGCGAAATCGCCGCGCCGCACCCCCTCGGCGGCCACCGTCAGCCGCCGCAGCTCACCGCCGATGCGCTCGCCTACGATGCCGGCGGCCAGGAACGCGATGAGCGAGGTCGCCAACGCCACCAGGAACAGGGTGCCGAACAACGAGTTCCTCGTGTCATCGACCACGGTGGTGGGCGTGGCCGCCACCACGGCCAGCACGGACGACCCGTCGGAACCATGGACCACGCTGGCGGACAGGAAGAAGTCTCCGGACACCGATGAGGCCGTGCCGTCGGCGCTGTCCAGTGCCGACCGGCCCACCGCCTCCACCCCCTTGGAAGGGAGCGACCCGAAACTGGCAAGGGTCCGCTCGCGGTCGACGACCGCCAGGCTGATGCTCTTTTCGTTGAGGGTGCGCTGGTTGAGGTAGGCCCCGTCCAGGCCCGTCGTGGCGACGAACACGCCGACCGGCTGGCGGCCCTCGGGCGCCGGGGCCGTTACCGCTGCGGCGCCGATGGCGAGTGCCCTGCCGTCGGCCACCTGCACCGACCCGGTGCGACCCTGGGTGGTCACCGCCTCCTCGATCGCCGGGGATCCCACCAGGGCCTCGGCGCCGGCACGGCCAATGCCGGAGAACACCACGAGGGCCTGCTTGCCCGTGGCGTAGAGCACGGGGTTGCCGGCGCGGAGCAGGTTGGCGTCGACGAAGCTGTCGATGTCGGCGGCCAGCGCCGGGCTGGGCGCGGGGTCCTGGTCGAGGGCACGGAGAAGCGGGAGACGGCTGCCCTGCAACGTGGCCGCAACGAGCGTGGCGTTTGCCGCGGCGGTGGGAAGGACGGAAGTCATTATCTCGTCGGCCTCGGCCCGGGCTCGCGTGTCGACCCGCCGCAGCGCCTCCTTCTCCACGTTGTGGGAAATCACCAGGGACAGGGCCACCGATACGGCGAGGACTACCAGGAGGAGGGAGCCGGCGGTGCTTACTGCCACCTGGGCGGGAACCGACCGACGGGCCGATGTGAACAGCACCGCTCCCAGGCCGACGGCGCCGAGAATCCGTGCCCCGTCGACCACCGCCCCGGCGACCCCGGTGGCGGCGGCCACCTCGGAGAGGGTGATGAGCACCAGGGCCAGCCACACCACCCGGCGGGTCGCCCGATCTTCACCCCAGCCGAGCGTGCCAACGGCCAGCAAGACGATGCCGACACCGCGAATGACCAGGACCGGGAAGTCGCCCGCTTCGAGAGCCAGCGAACCGTGCAGGAACGCAGCCCCGGCCAGGGCGAGAAACCCGACGAACAGGGCTATCCGAGAGCCACGACCGACCCCCAGCAGTCGGGGCCGGGCGAAGACGATGGCCGCCCCGGCCACAGCCACCAGGAAGGTAGCGAACTCGGCCGCGAAGCGCAGCACCGCAGCCGAGCCGGACAACGGGCCCTCAGCTCCCCGGAGAGCGGAGGACCGGGCCCGAGCGGCCCTTTGAGCGGAGAATCGGACCCGGGCACATAGCTACTGCCCGATGGTAACCGTGCTAACCGCCGCCGCCCCCGCCGGGGAGGAAGTCGGCGGCATTGCTCCCGGGAAGGGTCGCGAGCGCCCGCAGGGCGTCGTCGTAGGTGCCGATGGCCACCACCTTCAGGTGGGAGCCGGCGTGGGCCTTGGCCTCGGCGTAGTTGTCCTTGGGTACGAGGAACATCTTGGCGCCTGCCTTGCGGACGGCAGCCACCTTCTGGGCCACCCCGCCGATGGGGGCGACCACGCCGTCGGGTCCGAGCTCGCCTGTGGCGGCCACCGTGGCCCCACCGGTGAGGTCACCGGGCGTGAGCTGGTCGAGCAGGGCGAGCGAGTAGGCTAGCCCCGCCGACGGACCCTCGATGTTGCCCGAGTCGATGGTGATCCCGAACGGCAGCTTCAGCTTGGTACTGAGTCGCACGCCCAGCAGAGCCTGACCCTGGTCGCCCGTGCCCAGCGTGGTGGTGAGGTCGACCGGAGGGCCAGCGTCGCGAACAACGCTCAGGTTCACCGACTCCCCCGGCTTGTGGCTCCGGATGACGGCGATGACCTCGGCCGGACCGGTGACCGGTTGGCCGTCGGCCCCCACGATGAGGTCCTTCGGCTTCAGCACCGAAGCGACCGGTAGGCCGGGCTCGACGGAAATGACCTCCGCCCCACCACCGATGTCGGTGAAGCCCATGTGGCGGAGCACGATCGCCTCGGCCGACGTCTTGGAGTCGGCCATGGCCTCCACGTTGAGCTGGTGGTACTGATCGGGAGGCACCGGACCCCGGATGTCGTTGTCGGAGACGACGTCGACGTCGGGGTCGAGCCAGCCGGCGAGGGCCTCCCACAGGTTGACCCGCTCGCGCACCGAGACGGTGGTGAACAGCACCTTTCCCTTGGGCGGGTAGGCATCGTGGCCATTGATGACGATGAGGTCGTCGACCCGGCTGGCCGACCCGGGGGCGATGGTGTCGTATGGGATCCGGATGAACAGCGCGGCAACGGCCGCCACCACCAGGAGCGAAGCTACCGCGGCGGCAACCAGGGCAACCGGACGGCGACGCGACGGGCCGCCCAGGGGGGGCTGACCCGCCCCTCCTGGCGCCGGGGGTACGGGAGCCCCTTTCGAGGGCGGCGGAGGGACCGTCTGGGGCCCGGCGAACGTGGACTCCGAGGACGCGCTCGTACCCCAGCCATAGTCGGGAACCGGGCCGGTATTGGGATCGTCGGATGGGCCCGTTAGCATCGGGTCGGTTGTGTCCACGTTCCTGATCGGCCTCGTGGTCGTAGCGGCGACAGTTTTCGTCATACGGGTCGCATTGAGCGACCCGGACCAGCCTGCCACGATCCGTCGCCCAACCGACCGCGACCGGCCCCGCCGACGTCCGCGTCCACGCCGGCTGGCCTCGCGCCCGACGGCCGCCACCCCGCTCGACCGCCCACACCGGCCTGGCCCTCCGCCGGACCGGCCGCTCCGGCGTGCCCGGCGTAAACCGAGCCGGGCATGGGTCCGGCTGCGATCGGGGTTGGCCCTGTTGGTCCTGGTGACGTTCGTCGGGGTGCTCATGGCCGTCACCACCGGGGCGGGCCTGGCCCTCGCCGCCCGGGCCCTGCGTCACGCCGTCGGCTGATGCCTGCGGCTCGCCAGGTGTCGGTGATCGGCTCAGGTGGCCAGGGCCAGGCGCACCACGTAACGCTGGTCGACCGACCCCGGCGGATGGCAGGCATACAGCGTGGCGGTCATGGCCGGGGTCTGGTCGGCGATCCAGGTGTCCGACGGAGCCACGACCAGGTTCCCGGTGACCACATAGGTGGTGCGCGAGCCGTCGACCGTGAAGATGACCTGATCGCCGGGGACCAGCTCGGCGATACGGGCGAACGGGTGGTCATTGGTGGTCCGGTGGCCGGCGAACACGGCATTACCCGGATGTCCGGGCACCGCCGTCCCCGGCCAGTGACTCGGACCCTGGTCGATGTTGTGCAGCGTGACCCCCTCGTAGACCGTGTGCGTCAGTTCGATCTTGGGGATCTCCATCGTGCCGATCTGCTTGACCGCCTCGGGCGCGTAGGGGTTGTCGGGGATGTCGACGGGATACGGCCCGCGGACCCTCGTGGTGGGCGGCGCAGGGGGTGTAGGCGGCGTGTGAAACTTGGGCGACCACAGCTGGTCCTGCGGGACGGTGGATCGGGTCGCCTGGGCCGCCACCGTGGGGCGCGTCTCGGCCTGGCCACCACACCCGGCCGCAGTCACGAGCACCACGGCCAGGGCGATCGAGGTGCTGATCACCGGCCGGCGCACGGTTCCATGGTGGCATGGGTCTGGACCGGAGGGTATGCGGGTGGCTGAAGGGGCCGACCGACGGCGCAGGGCGGCGCTGGCCGGTCATTCCGGCGACGCCGCCACCGCCCGGCGCCTCCTCGACGACCCCGTGGGATCCGTGCGGGCCACGGCCCTTGCCGCCCTGGCTCGCATCGGAGCGGTGACGGCGGCCGACGTGCGGCTGGCGTTGACCGACGAAGACCCCGCCGTGCGCCAACGGGCCAGTGAGGTCAGCACGTCCGTCGACGGCGTCGACCCCATCGCCCTCCTGGCCGACGAGGACCCGCGCGTGGTGGAGGTGGCCGCCTGGGCCCTGGGCGAGCAGGAGTCAGGAACGGCCGACGTCGTCAACAGCCTGGTGACCGTGGCCTCGACCCACTCCGACGCGCTGTGCCGGGAGGCAGCGGTGGCCGCCCTGGGCGCGATCGGCGACGAGCGGGGCCTGCCCGCCATCCTCGCGGCGACCACCGACAAGGCCACCGTCCGACGCCGGGCGGTGATCTCCCTGGCCCCGTTCGCCGGTCCCGACGTCGAAGCCGCCCTCGAGACCGCTTTGGGCGACCGCGACTGGCAGGTTCGCCAGGCCGCCGAGGACCTCAGCGGAAAGCGCTGAGATGTTGGCGTCGGGGACAGGGATTGCTGACTGTCAGGCGGAGAAGCCGACCCGGAGATCGACGAGGCCCCGGAGGGTGAGGCTGTCGCGGTGTTGGGGTTGGCCGCCCACCAACTCCCAGGTACCGAACCGCTCGACCAGGCGGCCGAGGACGACCTGGGCCTCCAGGCGGGCGAGGGCGGCGCCCAGGCAGTAGTGAATGCCGCTACCGAAGCTGATGGAAGCGCCGTCGGCCCGACCGAGATCGAGGCGGTCGGGGTCGGCGAAGCGGTCGGGATCGCGGTTGGCGGCACCGAGGAGCACGAGCATGGTGGCGCCGGCCTCGATGTCGTGACCGCCCACCTCGATGCCTTCGTAGGCCGTTCGGGCGTTGACCTGCACCGGGCTGTCGTAGCGCATGAGCTCCTCCACGCCGGGACGCAGGAGCCCGGGGTCGAGGCGGAGGCGGGTCAACTGGTCGGGGTGGCGGAGCAGGGCCAGCACGGAGTTGCCGATGAGGTGGGTGGTGGTCTCGAACCCCGCAGCGAACAGGAGAATGGCCGTGGAGATCAGCTCGCGTTCGCTGAGCTGGTCGCCCTTGTCCTCGGCCTCGATCAGCTGGGTGAGCAGGTCGTCTCGAGGACGGGCCCGGCGCTCGGCCACCAGCTCGCCGAAGTACTCCTCCATGGTGGCGCGGGCGGCAGTGGCGGCGGCCAGGGCCTCGGGCGTGATGGCCAGCTCCAGCACTGCGGTGCTCGCCCGGACGAGTGGCCGGAACTGTGCTCTGTCCTCGGGGGGCACTCCCAACATCTCGCCGATCACCGTCACCGGGAGCGGAAAGGCCAGGGCGTCCATGAGGTCGACCTCGCCGGAGCCGAAGCCGTCGATCAACTCGTCGACCAGGGTGACCACCCGCTCGCGGAGTGCCTCGACGGTGCGCGGGGTGAAGGCCCGTGTGGCAAGGCTCCGTAGCCGGGTGTGGTCCGGGGGATCGGCGAACAGCATGTTGGAGTGGTCGTCCCGGAACGTGGCCTGTTCGGCCTGTTGTTCCTCGCTCAGGCCGAGGGCCCGGGTGGCACCGGAGAAGTCCTTGCCCGCCCGCGGGTCACGCAGCACCCGCTGGCAGTCGTCGTACCGGCTCAGCACCCAGAAGCCGATGGCACTTCGGTGGACGGGGGCGTGCGACCGCAGGGCCGCGTACCGGGAGTACGGATCGGCCTTGCCCTCGGGGGTGGCCACCAACTCCACCACGATCGTGTCGGCGTCGAGTGGGACTGCAGACGGCGCTTGGGGGCCTTGCGACATAAGCCCAGTGCTAGCAGTCGTGACGGCGGTCCGCCGATCAGCCCGCGGCGTCGATGGTTGCCAGGCCGGGACGGCCGTCACCGAGTAAGGCGGCCCCCGAGGTCGGGTGGCCGAGGAAGGTGTCGAGGAAGTCGATCGTCGTCTTGTCGACGACGTCCTGGTACTGGCTGCCCGCGGTGAACGGCGGCAGATGTTCGCCACCCAGAAGCGTGAGCAGGAAGCGCGGTGAGCTTGCCTCGTCGTAGACCGCCCGTCCCTTCTCGAAGGGGTCGATCGAGTCCTCGTCGCCGTGGGCGACGAGGATCGGGGGGTTGCCGGTGGGCCCGGAGCCCACCGGCGCCCCGGCCATGACGATCAGGGCGCTGAGAGGGACCGGGCGGTTGGCAGCGGTCGCCAGAGCCGTCTGGGCGCCGTCGGAATGGCCGGCGACGCCGAGCCGGGTGGGATCGACGTACCCCGAGAGCGCTCCGGTGGGATCGAGGAGCCTGGCGAACACGAAGGCCATGTCGGCCGGTTGGCTGTCGATGTCGGACTCGTCGAGGTCGGAGCCGGCCACCTCGGCATCGGTGAGGGGGAACTCGGGCGCGGCCACGACGTAGCCGGCGGCCGCCCAGGTCCTCAGGAGGGGCACGTAGGGGTCGGGACCGACCTCGAACCCGTGAGCGAAGACCACGAGCGGCCACGGGCCTCCCTCCGAGGGATACCAGACCCGCGTCGTCAGTGATCGGGAATCCGAGATGGTCCGATCGCCGCTCACCGTGGGCCGGTTGTGATCCACCAGGGCGAGGGTCATGGTGCTGATCGGCACGGATCGCCGCGCCGTAGTCGAAGTCGGGGCCGGCGTCGAAGTCGGGGCCGGCGTCGAAGCCGGGGCCGGCGTCGTGGACGAGGGGCCCGCCGGAGTCAAGGTCGGCGCCGCGATCGACGACGGCGGAGCCGGTTGTACGGCATCCACTCGCGCATGGCGGGCGCAGCCGCTCACCGCGAGCGCGGCCATCAGCACGAGCGAAGCAGCGCCGCGGCCGGAAGCCCGAGCGGGGCGCAGAGCCCGGGCAGCCCCCTGCGCGGGGAGCACAGCCCCAGTGTCGTGGAGGACTCTTGTCAGCGTTCTACCGCTACCGCTCGGCGCCCATGAAGAGCACTTTCAGCGACTCGAAGGCCTCCAGGCACTTGCCCGCGCCGAGGACCACGCACTCGAGGGGAGCGTCGACCAGGTGCACGGGCAGCGACGTCTCCTCGGCCAGACGCCGATCGAGGCCCCGCAGCAGTCCGCCGCCGCCCACCAGGTGGATGCCCTGGAGGATGAGGTCCTGGGCCAGTTCGGGCGGGGCGAAACCCAGGCAGTTGATCACCGAGTCGACGATGGCCCGCACCTGCTCGTCGATGGCCTCGCGCACCTCGCCGGGCGAGAGGATGGCCGTCTTGGGAAGCCCGGACATGAGGTCGCGCCCGCGGACCTCGGCCTTGACGTCCTCGGCGATCGGGTAGGCCGAGCCGATGGCCAGCTTGATCTCCTCGGCCGTGCGCTCGCCGATGGCCATGCCGTACTCCCGGCGGACGTAGGCCTGGAGGGAGGCGTCGATGTCGAACGAACCCACCCGGATGGCCTGGAGGGCAACGATGCCGCCGAGGGAGATCATCGCCGTCTCGGTCGTGCCCCCGCCCACGTCGACCACCATGTTGCCGAGCGGCTCGTGGATGGGCAGCCCGGCACCGATGGCCGCGGCCATGGGCTGGGCGACGAGCTGGGCGTCGGCCGCCCCGGCCTGGCGGGCCGCCTCCTTCACGGCCCGGCGCTCCACCTCGGTGATGGCCGACGGCACACACAGCAGCACCCGGGGGCGCTGGAACCGCGACAGCCCGGCCCGTTGAAGGAGGAGACGGATCATGCGCTGGGTGATGTCGAAGTCGGTGATGGCCCCCTTGCGCAGCGGGCGCACGGCCTGGATGTAGCCGGGCGTGCGACCGATCATGTGCCACGCCTGCTGGCCCATGGCCAGCACGTCCTGGGTCTGGACGTTGAGGGCGATGACCGTGGGCTCGTTGAGCACGATCCCCCGGCTCTTGGCGTAGACGAGGGTATTGGCGGTGCCCAGATCGATGGCCAGGTCCCTAGCCAGGGTTACGGCCCCTTGGCCGGAATGGCTGCGGTGGCGCCGGGGGCTCGGAGGGGGCGAGGGCACCCAGCTCCTTGCTGAACTCCTTCATGCTGTGCTCCATCGAGCGCGGGCGGCGGGTACGCGCCCACAACACCAGGCAACCGATGAGGCTGATGCCCAAGGCGATGCCCAGATAGAGAAGGTTCTTCATGTCACCTCGGCGACGGAGTGGGAACACGTCGACCAGTCGTCGCCGCCCTCCCAGGTCTCCCGCTTCCAGATCGGCACGGTGGTCTTGAGCGTGTCGATGCACCACCTGGCCGCCTCGAAGGCATCGTCGCGGTGCGGGGCCGAGGCCACGACCACGACGGACGCCTCTCCGACGACCAGGCGCCCGGTGCGATGGAGGAGGGCGAGGCGCCCGACGTCGGGCCAGCGCCGACGGGCTTCGGCGACGATGGCCGACAGTCGGGGCTCGACCTCGGTTTCATAGGCCTCGTAGGTCAAGGCGGTCACGTTGGTCCTGCCTTCGGCGTGATCTCGGACCACTCCGGTGAACACGACCACGGCCCCGCAGTGAGGCCGAACCGCCCACTCCATGGCGGCGGGCACGGCAAGGGGCTCGGTGCCGAGCGCGACCCAGTCGTCGCCCTCGGGGCAGTGCGTGGACACAGTGCCAAATGTTACCGGGGATCCAGATTTCTGATCCCGGGGCTCGGTGAGGGTCCTGGTTTCGACCCTGAAAGAGAAATCAGTGCCTCTGCCGGTAACCTGCCGCGCCATGGAGCTCGTCGATCCCGAAGACGACCCCTCGGCGTTCCGGGAGGCACCTGCACCCGACGACCGGTTGTGGCGGCACCCGTCGGAGATGGCCGTCGGCCAACCGGCCTCCGGCGCCCCCCTCGGGACCAAGAGCCCGAAACGGCCCTCGGGACGCCCACCCACCTGGGCCGTGGCCGGGGTGTCGGCGGTGGTCGCCAGCCTCGTCTCCACCGGCCTGGTCGTGGCCCTGGTGGGCACACGGAGCCGGTCGACGTCGTCCGACGTGGCGGTGGAGCGACAGATAGTGCGGCCCCGAACCGCATCCACGGTGTCTTCGTCGCCCGTGGTCGACATAGCCGAGCGTCTCCGTCCCGCCATCGTCCAGCTCAAGGTCCAGGCCGCCGACCGATCGACCACCGGCTCGGGGGTGGTCTTCCGCAGCGACGGCCATGTCCTGACCAACGCCCACGTGGTCGAGAGCGCCACGGTGATCAGGGTGGCCATGGCGAACGGCCAGGAGTTGGGGGCCCACCTCGTCGGAACCGACCCGGAGACCGATACCGCCGTCGTCAAGCTCGACGGAGGCCCCTTCCCGGTGGCCACCCTGGGCACCGCTGTCGACCTGCGGGTGGGGCAGACGGCGATGGCCATGGGCTTCCCTCTCGGCCTGGCCGGGGGCCCGTCGGTCTCGGGCGGGGTGGTCAGCGCCCTCCATCGCCAGTTGGTGACGACCGGGGCCACCAACCAGGCCCGTACCGCCCTCGTCGACATGATCCAGACCGACGCACCCATCGCCCCGGCCTCGTCGGGAGGCGCCCTGCTCGACGCCAACGGCGCAGTGATCGGGATCACCACCTCGGTCGAGTCCGGCGATCCCGTCGGCGCCGGGTTCGGGTTCGCCACCACCATCGACGTGGCCCGATCGGTGGCCGACGAGCTCATCCGCACGGGCAAGGTGGTGCATTCGTGGCTCGGCATCGAGGGTGGTGATCTCGACGCCGCCACCGCTCTCGACCTCAACGTCGAGGGCGGGGCCATGGTGGCGGTGGTCACCGACGCCAGCCCGGCCCAGCGGGGTGGCCTGGCCACGCGCGACGTGATCGTGGCCGTCGACGGCCACGCCGTGGCGTCCATGGGCGACCTGGTCATGGTCTTGCGGTCCCATGCCCCCGGCGACTCGGTCGTCCTCAAAGTCGTCCGTGACCATCGCACGCGCACCGCAGCCATCACCCTCGTCGAGCGACCGGCGTCGTCGTGACGGCCGTCGGCGGCCCGTCCACCGACAGGCGGCAGACGACGTAGCATTCGTGTCGTGAGCAGTGAGCCGCCGGGGGGCACGAACCCCTTCGAAGGGTGGCCGATGTTCGGCGACCTGGCTCGCTGGTTCGGTGGCCAGGGCCCGGTCAACTGGGACGTGGCCCGCCAGACCGCCCAGTGGATCGCCACCGACGGGACCTCCGAGCCCAACGTCGAGCCCCTCGAGCGCATGCGCATGGAGGAAGTGCTCCGGGCCGCCGATCTCCACGTCGGCGAAGCCACCGGCCTGTCCACCTCGGTCGCCGGGGGCGTGCTCAGTATCCTCCCCGTCACCAAGGGCGATTGGGCCCTGCACAGCATGGAGGCCTACCGGCCGTTCCTCGAGCACCTGGCCGCGGCGCTGGCCCAGTCCGGCCAGCCGGGGGTGGAGCCCGACCCGGCCACCGCCCTGCTCGGTGACCTGGGCAAGATCCTCGTGCCCGTCCTGCTCGGCGTGCAGTCGGGCTACATGGTGGGTCACCTGGCCCGGCGGTCGATGGGCCAGTACGACCTGCCCCTTCCCCGCACCCCCGCCGATCAGCTTCTCGTGGTCTCCGCCAACCTCGACGCCTTCGCCACTGAGTGGAGCCTGCCCGCCGCCGACCTGCGCATGTGGGTCTGCATCCGCGAGGTCACCACCCACGCGGTGCTGGGGCGACCGCACGTCCGGGCCCGCCTGCACGGCTTGGTCGACGAGTACGTGAGCCGCTTCGAGGTCGACCCCGACGCCGTGGAGCACAGCTTCGGCGACCTCGACCCCACCGACCCCCAGGCCCTCCAGAGCGTGCTGGGCAACCCCGAGACCCTCCTGGGCGCGGTCCAAACCGATGCCCAGCGCGAGGTGCTCAGCCGCATCGCCGTGCTCACCATGGCCATCACCGGCTACGTCGACCACGTGATGGACGAGGTCGGACACGGCCTGGTCGGCGCCTACAGCATGGTGACCGAGGCCATGCGCCGGCGTCGGGTCGAACCGTCCGAAGGTGACCGCTTCGCCGGTCGGCTGGTGGGCCTGGGCCTCGAACGGGCCGACTACGAGCGGGGGGCGGCGTTTTCCGAGGGGGTGGTCGACCGGGCCGGCGAGGAGGGCCTGCGCCGTCTGTGGCACAGCGAGCGGGAGCTGCCCACGCCGGCCGAGCTCGACGCCCCCGGCCTATGGCTGGCTCGCATCGACATACCCGACGAGGAACCCACGACAGAGGAGTAGCCGGAGCTATTCGCTGCCGCGGACGGCGCGCAGGCCGGCCTCGTACACCACCAATGCCGCCCCGCACCCCACAGCGATGAGCGCCATCCCCCACCGGCTGGGCACGGGGATGACGACGGGGATGGCCGCGCCGATCACCCAGACGAGCTGGAAGCGCGTCTCGAAACGAGCGAAGGTCCGGCCCCGAACGGCATCAGGGGCGTCGCGCTGCACGATGCTGTCGAACGCCAGCTTGCCCGCCCCTGCTCCGGCGCCGAGCACGGCGGCGAGGGCGGCAATGCTGGCCCGTCCGCCCACATAGGCGGCCACCAGACCGACGGCGGCGACCGCCAACAACGAGGCGGCGAGGATCCGCTCCTCGGCAACCTCCTTGCGCAGGCGCGGCGCCACCGCGGCACCCACGAACGAGCCCGCCATGCTGGCGCCGATCACCACGCCGAACCACCATGCCGGGGCCCCGTCACGGCGGAGGGCGAAGGCGGTGAGGAAGACCAGGAACCCGACGGCCGCCCGCAGCGCAGCCATGGCCGCCACCGAGAGGCGGATGGTGGCGGCCCGTAGCTCGGCCTTCTCCTCGGCCACGCTGACCAGGGGGGCGCCGCCGCCGGGCGGTCGCACCAGGCGGAAGCCGGCTACAGCGGCACCGGCGAAAGCCACCGTCGACAGACGCAGGACCCACGGAGCGCCGAGGAAACCGATCTTGAGGACAGCGAGGCCGGGAACGGCCGCGACGAAGCCTGCGACCACGCCGAGCACGGCCAGGCGGGAGTTGGCCTCGACCAGGCCGTGCTCGTCGGCCACGGTGTTGGGCACGAGGGCGCTCTTGGTGACCGAGTAGGCCTTCGACAGCACGAGCACGACGAACGCCTCGGGGAACAGCAGGAGACCCTGGACGTGGCGGGCCATGAAGAGGCAGACCACCGCCCGCCCCGCGTTGCAGGCGATCAGCATCATGCGCCGCCCGCGGCGGCTGCGGTCGAGGACGGGGCCCAGCAGGGGGGCCACCACTGCGAAGGGCGCCATCGTCAGCAGCAGGTACAACGCCACCCGGTTCTTGGCTGCCCCGGGGGAGATGGAGAAGAACAGCGACCCGGCCAGGGCCATGGTGACGAGCGTGTCCCCGGCAATGGCCAGCACATGGGCCGTGGCCAAGCGGGCGAAGGGCGTCCCACTGATCCGGGCCCGGGGCCGGGGCGACCGGCGCAGAGGCTGCCAGCCTCCTTCCGCGTCGCTCCGGGGCTCGCTGATCATCCGATCGTAGGTCCGGCCTGCGTCTTTGGAGCCGTCAACCGCGGACGAGCTCCAGGCGGCGGTCGAAGAGACGCTCGAAGAGCTCGCGCTTGCGGCGGCCGCCCCACAGGTCGACGTCGATGTCGTCGTCGGAGCGCACGTGTATCCGCACCCGCGTGATGTCAAGGTCCACCTCGATCCCGCCGACCGCCGCAGCCCGGCGCCGGTCCAGTCCGTCGGCGACCCGCAACAGGGCGGCCAGTCGGGACACGCTGTCGCGGCGGGTGGCGGCCACGCCGGCCATGCCGTCCGACGAAGGTCGGGGATCCCCACCGCGGTGATAGCGCGCCAGGGTCGCCACTTCGGTGACCTCGTCGGGCGAGAACCCCCGCAGTCGGCCGTGCTGGACCAGGTAGGCGGTGTGCTTGTGGTGGGACTCGGTGGCGACGTGTTCGCCGATGTCGTGCAGCAGGCTGGCGTGCTCGAGAAGCTCCCGGTCGGCCGCGGTGAGACCGTGCAGGGTCAGCGTGTGATCGAACAGGTCGAGGGCCAGCCGGGTCACCTGGCGACTGTGGCCCTCGTCCCAGTTGCAGCCCCGAGCCAGCCGTAACACCGACGAAAGGCGGATAGCCCGTGGGTCGCCGCTCCAGTCGGCGTCGTCATGGCGCTTGATGCTGTCGAGGACGATGCCCTCGCGCAACGCCCACTCGCTCACGGTGAGCTCGTCGAAGCCGAACAGCTCCATGGCGGTGACCAGCAGCACCGACCCGGCGGGGATGATGTCGGCCCGGCGGGCGTCGAGGCCGGGCAGGCGGGCCCGGTCGGCGGCCGACAGCCTGATGATCTGGTCGTGGACGGCCAGGAGCTCGTCGCGGCTGAAGCTGAGCTGGTTGACGGAGGTGGGGATGCCGCCCGGGCGCCGAGCTGCCACCATCCGGGCCAGAGCCATGAACGTGCCGCTCGTGCCCACCGCCATGGTCGGGTGCAGGGGGACGACCTCGTCAGCCAGTGGCGCCAGGATCGAAGTGACGCGCTCCCTGAGCCGCCGAACGTCCTCGTCCGACAGCGGGTCGGCACCCACCAGCTCGGCGGTGAGTCGGGCCGCACCCAGCTTCACGCTCGACGCCCAACGCAGGCCCAACGTGTCGCCGACCATGAGCTCCAGGCTCCCGCCGCCGAGGTCGAGGCACAGGGCCGGTCCCGGGTCGATGACGACACTGGCCCGGATGGCCTCGAAGATCAGCCGGGCCTCTTCGATACCGCTGATCACCGTGACCCGGACGCCGGCCTCCGACTTGATCCGGTCCACCAGCTCGCCACCGTTGTCGGCCTCGCGAATGGCGCTGGTGGCACAAGCCACCACGTCGTCGCTGTCGACTCCCTCGGCCTGGGTGCGGAACCGACGCACGGTGTTGACCGCGCGCGCCATGGCCGCCTCGCTGATCCGACCCTCGTGGCTGACGACGTCGCCGAGTCGCAGCATCTCCTTCTCCCGCACGAGGGGGGCGAAGGTTCCGTCGGGATGCGCGTCGACGACAAGGAGGTGGAACGAGTTGGTCCCCAGGTCGAAGGCGGCGATTCGCATTCGGGGGGAACGATACCTCCGCCCGAGTGGGAACTATCCCGGTGGCGCCATGTCGAACCGGTCCCCCGCTGGTCAGCCACCGAGGTAGCTCATCTCGACCTTGTCGATGCCGCAGGTCTGTGACGACCTGGTCTCGGAGTACCGGTCGGCACGGCTCCTCCACAGCCCGGACACCGCTTCGTCGAGTACCGCGGCGCTCGCACCTGCCCGCACTACCTGGCGCAGGTCGGTCCCGTGCGTAGCAAATAGGCAGGTGTAGACGACACCTTCGGCCGACAGGCGAGCCCGGGTGCAGTCACCGCAGAACGGTTCGGTGACCGAGGCGATGACGCCCACCTCCCCCGTGCCGTCTCGATAACGCCACCGCTGGGCCACTTCGCCCCGGTAGGAAGAGTCCAGCGGTTCTATTCCGAACTCTCGGTCCAGCGCCTCGACGATGGCCCGGGCCGGGATCACCTCGTCGAGTCGCCAGCCATTGGTCGTGCCGACGTCCATGTACTCGATAAATCGCAGGGTGTGCCCGGAGCCTTTGAAATGCCGGGCCATGTCGAGGATCGAACGTTCGTTGACCCCCCGCTTCACCACCATGTTGATCTTGATGGGGGTGAGGCCGGCTTGGGCGGCAGCGGCGATCCCCTCGAGCACCGCCCGCACCCCGAAGCTCACTTCGTTCATGGCCGAGAACACGGCGTCGTCCATCGAGTCGAGGCTCACGGTGACCCGGCGAAGCCCGGCCGCGGCCAGATCCTGGGCTTTGCGGCCCAGCAATGCGCCGTTGGTAGTCAGCGTAAGGTCGTCGAGATCGGGAATCCCGACCAGCTTGGCGATGAGCGCCTCAATTCCTTTGCGCAGGAGCGGCTCCCCACCCGTGAGGCGAAGCTTGCGTACGCCATGACGCACGAACGAGCGGGCCACCCGGTCGATCTCCTCGAAGCTGAGCAGCGCTTCCCGGGCCAGGAACTCGTAGTCGCGGTGAAAGATCTCCTTGGGCATGCAGTACGTGCAGCGGAAATTGCATCGGTCGGTGACCGAGATGCGGAGGTCCCGGACCGGCCGGCCCAATGTGTCCGATACGGTCATGTTCGCGGCCGCTTCCTGAGCATCGGGATGCTCGGTCACCGAAGCGGACGGTCTAGCACGTTTCTGAGTATTGCTTCATAGTCGTCCCACGTGTCCACGTCGAGTGGCAGGACCCGGTCGACGGGGATAGTGCGCACGAAGTCGGGGTGTTCCTCGAGGAGCTTCCAGACCGCCTTGTCGCCGTGAAGGTCACGCAGGGCTCCGAAGGCTTCGGCGCCGAATATGAACGGGTGGCCCAGAGCCCCCTGGTAGTTCGTCACCGCCCCCCACGACCGGCGGTGAATCCAGTCGGTACGCACCTCGTCGATCGTCGCTGCGTCCACGCCGGGCATGTCACCGAGGAGGAGCATCACCGCGTCACAGGCCCCGGCGGCTTTTAGGCCGGCAAGAAGGGACGACGCGCACCCCGTGGCGTAGGCGTCGCTGCGGACGACCTCTGCCCGGGCCGGCGCCAGGCCAACCAGCACGTCGTCGGCTGCTCCACCGATCACGAGAACCACCCGATCGACGGCCGACGCCTCGACATTGCGCAGGGTCCAGCCCAACAAGGTCGTATCACCGAAGGGCAGAGTCTGCTTGGGCCGACCGAGCCGCTTCGAGGCCCCGGCCCCGAGGACGATGCCCACGACCACCGACGGATCGCCGATCAGGCGCTCCTGCATTCTTCTGCCAGCCTTTCCTCGAGACACTCGACGAATTGGCGGATCAGCTTGGCCGAGACGTCGACGATGACGCCTCGCCCGTACTGGACGATCTTGCCCGTGATCATGACCTCGGCGTCGATGCTCACGTCGGTGCCCGAGTCGGTCGGCGCCAGCACCACGGTGACGTCGGCGGTGGCGTTGCCCAGACCCTTCGCCTCCCGGCCAACCGCGTGCAGGACCATGCGGTTCGCCTCCTCGTTCATCTCGGTGAACGCCACGGTGCCCTTGAAGTGGGCGCGGATGGCGCCGAGCTTGATTTTGACCGAGCCGGTGATCCCGTCGTCGGTGATCTCGTCGATCTCGGCACCGGGCATGCACGGAGTGATGCCCTCGATGTCGAACAGCACCTTCCAGGTCTCGTCGACCGGGAGCTTCACGGTGAAACGGTTCTCAATACGCAACGGCGGGCTCCTCCGGGTTGGTATTTGTGACGCCCTGGACACGAAGCCCGGCTACGGCATGGATGGGCCCAGGTCGGTCCCGCAGCGACCCGGCCGGGGCCCCATTGCCCGCACACAGGATCTCGCTGACGATGGCCCAGGCGATCTCCTCGGGCCCCTCGGCGCCGATGTCAAGCCCGGCCGGGGCGTAGACCCGATCGAGATCGGCTGGATCGACATCGACGCCCTCGGCCCGGAGCTCGGCGACGAGACGGTCGAGGCGTACCCGGGGGCCGAGAATGCCCAGGTACGCGAGCGATATCCCGAGGAACGACTGGAGATAGTCCTTGTCCCGTAGGAAGTTGTGGCTCATCAAGACCACGCAGGTGCGTTCGTCGGGGCCCACCTCCCCGGCGGCCTGCACAGGGGGGCATCGGACGAAGCGGGCCGCCTGGGGAAACCGGTCGGCCGTCAGCAACGCCGGACGGTTGTCGACCACCTCGACCCGCCAGCCGAGACGGGCACCGAACTCTACGAGGGGTATGGCGTCGTGGCCGGCGCCACAGACCACCAACCTGGTGGGCGGGACGACGACCTCCACGAACACGCGTGCGCCATCGGCGATGGTCGTGGTGGACGAACGCCTGGATGCAAGGGCCTCTCGAGCGAGGACCGCCACCTCGTCGTCGGTGGCGCCGAACGTTCCCTCGCGCCGGCCGTCGGCGTGGATCACCATTCGGGAGCCGACGGCACGGCCGGTGATGGCGGTGGCCAGAGCCAGGGGCCGCTGCTGGGCCCTGGCCGCGGCCATGGCGGTGACGAACGGCGCCGCTCGCGCCGCAGGCTCGACGAACACGTCGATCGCTCCGTTGCAGCCGAGGCCCCACCCCCAGACCGCCTCGTCGTCGGCGGTGAGATCGAAGTGAAGCAGTTGCGGGCGCCCCGACGCGAGAACCGCCCGGGCCGCGAGGATCACGTCGCCTTCCAGGCACCCTCCGGAGATGTTGCCCACCGTGGTCGCGCCCTCGGTCGCGGGTATCACGAGGCGTGCCCCCTCGCGTCGGTACGTGGAGCCCTGCACGCCGACCACCGTGGCCAGCGCCATGTCCTCGGCCCCAGGTGCTGCGAGGGCAGCCAGGACGTCGTCGACCTCACTCATGGCGACGCGAGCCAGCGGTCGGGGTCGCTCTCGAATCGTCGACGGCAGCCGCGGCCGCAGAACCAGTACGTGTTACCGCCGAGGTCGAGGCGGACGGAGGTGGCGCCGATCGTCACCGTCATGGCGCATACCGGGTCGACCGCCTCTGCCACAGCGTCGGCGGGAGTGCGTTCGGGCACGGAGCCGGTCGTCCCAGGACCCGGTAGGACGTTCCGCACCTGCACGATCTCGGCCAGGATGGCCACCGCCGTCTCCTCGTGACTCAGGTCGCCGAGGGCCAGGCCGGCCGGGCTCTTCACCCGAACCAGGCAGTCCTCGGCGACCCCCGACGCCCGAAGACCGTCCAGCACGACCTCGGCGCGCCGGCTGGAGGCCACCAGTGCGATGTGGCGGGCGTCGGTGGCCAGCGCCGCTTCCAGGGCTTCCTCGTCGTAGCGACCCATGGTGGCAACCACCACGAACGACGACGCATCGACTTCAGCCTTGGCCAAGTCGAGATCGGTCACGATGGATCCACCGGCGGCCGAGAGCTCCGACAGGTCGGCGGCGTCGTCGTCGTCACGCTCGACCACGACGGTGCGCCACCCGAGCACGGCGGCCATGCCGACCAGGGCGCGGGTCAACGGAGAGCGGCCGACTACGACCAGATGGAGGGGCGGCAGGACCGGTTCCAGGAAGACGTGCAGCGATCCCTCGCTGGCGCAGTTCACCGGGGCCGTCACCACGCCATCGTCGTCGCATACCGCCTGGCCCGGCCCGAGGCGCAGCAGACGAGGTGTGCCCGCCTCCAGGGCACGCCGGGCCTCGCGCACCACGATCGGCTCGGCGCACGATCCGCCCACCCACCCGCGCAGCCGACCATCGGCCGTGACGATGGCCTTGTCCCCGGGGGCGGCCGACACTGGTCGGTGGGTCCAGACCAC
This sequence comes from Acidimicrobiales bacterium, assembly GCA_038232455.1. Classification (GTDB taxonomy): domain Bacteria; phylum Actinomycetota; class Acidimicrobiia; order Acidimicrobiales; family AC-14; genus DATAQC01. The sequence goes on along the minus strand of JBBSHU010000003.1, from coordinate 40,889 downwards.
CGTCGCTCGCACGAAGGCCTCCCGTCGTTGCCGAAGCCCGGCTTCATCGGCCTCGAGGTCGGACACGAACGACGACTACGAGCCGTCGGCCGCTTGTATCGCCTCCCAGACCCGCCCGGAGGTGACCGGCATCTCCACGTTGGTGACGCCGAGGTGGGAAAGGGCGTCGACCACCGCGTTCACAAAGGCGGCGGGCGACCCCACGGTTGCCGATTCCCCGACGCCCTTGGCGCCGATGGGGTGGTGGGGCGACGGTGTGCAGGTATCGAACAGGTCGAAATGCGGCGTTTCCCACGACGTGGGAATCAGGTAGTCCATGAAGTTGGCCCCGATGCAGTTGCCGTCGTCGTCGAAGGTGATCAGTTGCATGGCGGCCATGGCGTAGCCCTCGGTGAGGCCGCCCATGATCTGGCCCTCGACGATCATGGGGTTGATCCGCACTCCGCAGTCGTCGACCGCTACCACCTTGATCGGCTTCCACGTGCCCGTGTCGGGGTCGACCTCGACCACGACCACGTAGGTGCCGAAGGGGAAAGTCAGGTTGGGCGGGTCGTAGTAGTGCACGCCCTCGAGCCCCGCCTCCATACCCAGTGGGTGGTCGGTGTACGCGGCGAAGGCGATTTCCTGGATGGACTTCGACTTCTCGGGGGCGCCGCGGACGGAGAACATGTCGTTGTCCCACTCCAGGTCCTCTTCGGCAACCTCGAGCAGGTAGGCGGCGATCTTGCGGGCCTTGTCGCGTAGCTTGCGGGCCACCATCGACGTGGCCGCGCCGGCCGTGGGCGTGGAGCGCGAGGCGTAGGTGCCCAACCCATATGGCGTGTTGTCGGTGTCACCCTCCTGCACGAGGATGTCGTCGGGTGGGATACCGAGCTCGTGGGCGACGATCTGGGCGAAGGTGGTTTCGTGGCCCTGGCCCTGGTGGCGAACCCCCAGCTTCAGGATGGCCTTCCCTGTGGGGTGCACCCGCAACTCGGCCGAGTCGAACATCTTGAGCCCGAGAATGTCGTAGTCGCGGCTGGGGCCGGCCCCGAGGGCCTCGGTCATGGTGGCCAGGCCTATGCCCAGCAACGGCCCGGTACCGTCCTTGCGTCGAGCCTTCTGTTCGGCGCGCAGCTTCTTGTACCCGACCTCTTTGAGGGCCAGGTTCATGGCCCGCTCGTAGTCGCCCGAGTCATAGACGAAGCCGGTAGCCGACGTGTACGGGAACTGGTCGGGCTGGATGAAGTTCTTGCGCCGGAACTCTGCCGGGTCCTTCTTCAGCTCAACGGCTGCGTTCTGGACGAGGCGCTCGATGAGGTACGACGCCTCGGTGATGCGGAACGAGCAGCGGTAGGCCACCCCACCGGGAGCCTTGTTGGTGTAGGCCCCATCGCAGATGATGTGGGCGGCAGGGATGTCGTAGGACCCGGTGACGATGTGGAACAGGCCGGCCTTGAACTTCGACGGTTGGGCGTCGGCGTAGGCATAGCCCTGGTCGGAGAGCATCTTCACCCGCAGGCCCAGCATCTCCCCGGTCCTGGACAGGGCGAGCTCTCCGGTCATGTGGAAGTCGCGGGCGAAGCCGGTTGAGATGAGGTTGCCGGTACGGTCCTCGATCCACTTGACCGGGCGCCCGAGCACCAACGACGCTGCCGTGGCCACCACGTAGCCGGGGTAAACCGGCACCTTGTTGCCGAACCCCCCGCCGATGTCGGGCGAGATGATCTGGATGTTCTGTTCGGGCAGGCCCGTGACCATGGCGAAGACGGTCCGGATGGCGTGGGGGGCCTGCGACGTCATGTAGATCGTGGCCTTGCCCGAAGCGGGGTTGACGTCGGCCACGGCTCCGCAGCACTCGAGCGGTGAGGGGTGGCAACGCGGATAGTGCGTCGTGAGCGACACCACCCGGTGGGCCTCGGCGAAGGCCTCCTCGGTGGCAGCGGCGTCGCCGGACTCCCAGTGGTAGACCCGGTTGTCGGACTGACCCTCCTTGTCGTCGCGGATCAGCGGAGCGCCCTCCTCGAGGGAGGCCTGGGGCGAGACAACGGCCGGCAACGGCTCGTAGTCGACCTCGATCAGCTCGAGGGCGTCGTGGGCCACGTAGCGGTCTTCGGCCACCACGCAGGCTACTTCCTGGCCCTGGAAGCGGACCTTGTCGGTGGCCAGCACCGCCTGGGTGTCGCCCGACAGGGTGGGCATCCAGGCCAGCTTGTACGTGGCCAGTAGCTCACCGGTGATGACCGCCACCACCCCGGGGAGGGCCTCGGCGGCGGACGCGTCGATCGAGTTGATCCGGGCGTGGGCGTAGGGGCTGCGGAGGATGGCCATGTGCAACATGGCCGGCAGCTTGATGTCTTCGATGTAGTTGCCCCGGCCGGCGATGAACCGATCGTCCTCCTTGCGCTTCACGCTCTTGCCGAGCCACTTCGACGGGGACGGGGAAGGGTTGGTGGTGACGGCCACGAAGGGGTCTCCTCTACTTGCGGCGGGACAGGGCGGGCTCGGGCTCGGGTTTCATGGCCTCGGCCGCGTGCTGCACGGCCTTCACTATGTTCTGGTACCCCGTGCACCGGCAGAGATTGCCGGACAGGGCCCAGCGGATCTCCTCCTCGGACGGGTCCGGGTTCTCGTCCAGGAGGGCCCTGCTCACCAACATCATCCCGGGGGTGCAGAACCCACACTGGAGGCCGTGCTCCTCTTTGAAGCCGACCTGGATGGGGTCGAGCTCGCCGTTCTGCTTCAGGCCTTCGACGGTGGTGATCTCACGCCCATCGGTCTGGACGGCAAACATGGTGCAGGACTTGACCGGCAGCCCGTCGACGAGGACGGTGCAGGCTCCGCAGCTCGTGGTGTCGCAGCCGACGTGGGTGCCCTGAAGAACGAGATTGTCCCGGAGGAAGTGCACGAGCAGCAACCGGGCCTCGATGTCGTCCTCCCATTTCTGACCGTTGACCGTGACGCTGAACTGAGTCATCGCTTCTCCTCGCCTACGCAGCCTTGACTGACGTGGATTGGGTGAGGCCCCGCTCGACGAACACCCGCACTATGTCGCGCTTATAGTCTGCGCTTCCTCGAACATCGGTCTGGGGATCGCTGGCGGCGGCCGCCAGTCGGGCGGCCTCGGTAATCGTCTTCGCACTGAGGCGGGCGCCGACCAGAGCCTGCTCGGCCTCGGTGGCCTTGATGTTGCCGGGTCCCACGCCGGTGAGGCCGATGCCGGCCCGGCGCACCACGCCCCGCTCGGTCGACACGAACACGGCCACGCCGACGGTTGCGAAGTCGCCGACCTTGCGCTCCAGCTTCAGGTAGGTGCCGAACGACCTCGGGCCGGGGTCGACCACGGTAGCCCCCACCGCCAGTTCGTCGGGCCGCAGCACGCTGGTGAACGGGCCGTCGAAGAACTTGGTGATGGGGATGCGGCGCGTGCTCTTGGTGCTGCGGGCCACGATCTCGCCACCGAGGGCGAGCATCACCGAACCCCAGTCACCCTGGGGGTCGGCGTGGCAGAGCGATCCGACGAAGGTGCCCTGGTTTCGCACGATCGGGTCGGAAATGAGCGGCGCTGCGGCGGCCATCGTCGGGTACTTCTTCTTCAGCAGGTCGGAACGCTCCAGGGCCCGGTTGCGCACCAGCGCGCCTATGCGCAGCGTGCCGGCCTTGTCGAGCGTTATGTCGTCTAGACCTTCAATGCGATTGATGTCGATGAGCAACAGAGGGGCGGCGAATCGCAGCTTCATGAGGGGGATCAAGCTCTGGCCACCGGCGAGGACCTTGGCGTCCTCGCCATGCTCAGCGAGGAGCTTCACCGCCTCGTTGACCGTGGTGGGAGCGACGTAGTCGAAGTTGGCCGGGAACATCTCACCTCCGAAAAAGGGACAGCGCCGGCGTGGGCCGGGCGCAAGAGACAGAAGCGACAGCGGTGGTTCCACCCTGCGGGATTCACCGTCGTGCTGGCCCGCCAATGCCTCCTTCGCGTCCGGCAGACTGACAAGCCGAATATACGCATGCCCGTCAGCGGGGTCAACGCAGTGGTAAGGATTCAGACCAACTGCGGTAACAATTCCGCCAAGGCTTCCAGGCTGGAAAGGTTGTGGCCGGCCAGGAACGCGTCGACGAAGGGCAGAGCGGCGCTCATCCCCCTTGCCAGGGGCTCGTAGCGGGGGTCTCCTTTTAAGGGGTTGACCCACACCACCCGGTGGGCGAGGCGACTGAGCCTGGCCATCTCCGCGGCCAACAGCTGTGGGTCACTCCGGTCGAGCCCATCAGAGCAGATGACCACGACCGCCCCGCGCGCCAGGCCACGGCGGCCCCACATGCGGAGGAACGTGCCGACCGAGTCGCCGATGCGCGTGCCGCCCTCCCAGTCGACGACCGCCTCGGCCGCTTTGTCCAGGGCTTGGTCGGCACGGTGGTGGCGCAACTCGTGGGTCACCCGGGTCAACCGAGTGCCGAAGCAGAAAACCTCGGTCGGCACTCGCCCAGCCCGGGTGGCCGAGTGGGCGAACTGCAGGAGCGCACGGGAGTAGTCCGACATCGACCCGGAGACGTCGAGCAGCAGGACCAGGCGGCGGTGGCAGAGCTGGCGGTCGCGACGGCACAGGCGGAGGATCTCGCCTTCGGTACGAAGCGATCGCCGGATGCTCCGGCGCAAGTCGGTGGAGCGACCGCTCGTCGACGGAGCGGTCCGGCGAGAGCGGCGGGACGGGGTGACCAACTGCACCCGGGCCATGAGGGAGCGGAGGGCGGCGAGCTCGGCGGGGGTGCAGTCGGCGAAACGCTTTCGCCGGAGCAGTTCAGCGGCCGACGCCACCGAACCGCGAGGACCGTCCTCGCGCACTTCGGGCGGCACCCTCGGGCCGTTGGGCGGATCGCCCGGAAGGGCGACGGAGAACCGGCGCAGCATCCCGCTGATCCGCACTTCAGATTGCCGACCACTGTCAATAAACCATCGTTTGAAGATGGCATCATACTTTGCAATGTCTTCCCGGCGGGACACCAGGCAGGACCGGCCTGCCCAGTAGACATCCTCGCCATCGGAGAGGTCGAGCCGGGCCACGGCCTCGCAATAGGAGGCCAACTGGCCGGTGCCAACGGTGACGCCGTCGGCACGCAGCGCCCGGCCGAAGCCGACGAGCGACTCCTCAACCGTCGACAATCTCACTCACGCGTTCGGTCACCACGGTCAGGTCGTCGTGGTCCTTCACCACGACGCCGAGGGTGTCGCGCGCCGCGTCCGCGTCGAGCTCGCCGGCACCCAGTGCGGCGAGGGCCCTGACCCAGTCGATGGTCTCGGCCACGCCCGGCCGCTTGACCAGGTCCATGCTCCGCAGGCGTGCCACCGCACCGGCGACCTTGGTGGCCAGGGCGGCGGGTACATCGGGAACCCGAACGGTCACGATCGCCACTTCGTGTCGCAGGTCCGGATAGTCGATCCAGTGGTACAGACAGCGACGCTTGACGGCATCGTGGAGGTCTCGGGTGCGGTTGGACGTGACGATCACGAGGGGCGGGCGCTCGGCTTGGATCGTGCCCAGCTCGGGAACGGTGACCTGGAAGTCGGAGAGCACCTCGAGCAGGAAAGCCTCGAACTCGTCGTCGGCCCTGTCGACCTCGTCGATCAGCAACACCGCCCGGTCTCCCGCACGCAGGGCCTTGAGGAGCGGGCGTTCGACGAGGAAGTCGGGACTGAACAGGTCGGCAACGGCGGCCTCGCCCGGTGCAGCCCGGATGGCCAGAAGCTGGCGGGCGTAGTCCCATTCGTAGAGGGCCTGGCTGGCGTCGATGCCCTCGTAGCACTGGAGGCGGATGAGCTCGACGTCGAGCATGGCGGCCAGCGCCTTGGCCACCTCGGTCTTTCCCACGCCCGCCTCACCCTCGAGGAGAAGGGGCCGACCCAGGGACAAGGCGAGGAACACCGCAGTTGCCAGGCCCCGGTCGGCCAGGTAGTCCTGGGCGCGAAGGGCGGCCTGGACTTGGTCCGGCGAACGGATTGCATCCATGGTCGTCATGGTAGGTGGCCGTTTGGGGACGGCCTCCGCGTGGGTAGCGCCTGTATCGAGGTGATGCAGATGTCCGAACAGACGTGCCCGAGCTGCGGCAAGGATCTCCCCAGCGAGATGGGCCAACACGCCGCCAACATCGAAATCGGGCTGGTGACCTGCCCCCACTGCGGGGCGAATGTCACGCTCGACAAGGGGCCCGACAATACCGAGGGGGCGGCCTATGAGACGGCCAACGCCGCGCCGCCCGGTCGCGAGGAGGGGCGGGACACCTTCAGTGGTCAGGAGACAATGGCCGACCTGGCCGAGGAGGTCGCCGAGAAGCCCACCTGATCTCACGGGTTTCAACGGAGCGCGAAGTCCGAACTATCCCGGCGGCGCCAGATATTCGGCCGTCATCCGACCTGACCCGTCGTCGACAGCTCCCAGACCCCCTTGGCACACGGCAACGCGTGTCGAATTCGGCCGACCCGGGCATGCAGCGGATCGAACGCCCGTTCACGGACCGCCTGACGCCGGTTGCGGCCAGCGCCGAGTCTTCTTCCTGCACGCCGATTGCCCGGCGTTCATCTCGACGGACTATGGCACCTACAACTGGTCGACTGCGGCCATCGTGACGGCTGGAACTACTGCGGCTCCGAGCCAGGTTACGGAGTCTTCGAGTAAGTGCCCATCGTTTTGCGTTCCTGACCACGAAGGTCGCCAGGAGCGCCTCGACGGCCTCAAGCCAAATCAGATGAGGCCCCGCCCTGGTCACCGTCCGGTCGGAGAGGGCGGGTGGGCCGCGAAGAACGACCACAGCTCGGCCGTCGCGTCGATCGCCTTGCTCGGCTGGTTGCGTGGACCGTCCATCGCCAGGCGGGCGCCATCAATCGTGGCCCCGGGCCACTGATGGCCGGCGCCGTCGATGGTGATCACTTCGACGTCGAGCCCCGGGTCGCAGGACGCCGTTTGGGTGTGGACCGGACCGGCCGACCGTGTCACCGGATCATGGCAACGGTCGGCTGCGAGGAAGCGGGCGACCATCTCGACGGCAGGAAGACGCATGCGGGAGCCGGCTTCTGCGGTGTTTGAGCTCTGGGCAAATGACACGACCTGATCGTCGACGCCATGGATGGCGATGAAGGGAACCGGCGGCGGCTGGTCACACGGCGAGGTGAATGTTCCTGCCACCGAACCGATCGCCGCCAGCTGCTCCGGCCGCTGGCACTGGTAGCGCACGGTCATCATGGCCCCGTTAGACACTCCGGTGAGATACCGGCGCGACGGGTCGGCGTCGGTACGTTCGGAGGCATCGGTCATCACCGCGTTGATGAACCCGATGTCGTCGGTGCCGCGATTGGGGGCGTCGCCGCAGCACGAACCGGCGTTCCAGGCGTTGTTGATTCCTTGCGGGTAGGCGACGACGAATCCACTGGCATCGGCCAGGGGGTCCCAGCGGTAGTAGCGCTCCGTCTGCTCGGCGGTGACGGAAGCGCCGTGGAGCACGATGACCAGAGGAGGACGGCGGCCCGGCGCCTGGCCCGCCGGGCGGTGCAGTAGGTAGGTTCGGCTCTGCCCGTCCCAGGTGATCGTCTGACGCTCCGTCGCGGGGAGGGTCGCAGACGTCGCCGGCCCAGCGGTGCGGTCGGGTTGGCTGCCGCCGCACGCCGACAGGACAAGCAGGACCGGTAGGGCGAGGACGACGAGAAGATCGATCACGGAGGCGTCACGGGGGCGCACGATCGCAGTCTGCTCGCGATGGAAGGTCGAAGGAGGACCAAGCGCCGTGACCGGCTTTTACCAGTAGACCGGGAACTCTTCCTGCGCAGAAGGTCTTCCGGATTGGGGTAGTTGTTGAGGCGGTGAGTGCTATGGGCGGATCAGTTCGGGTGAAGACGGAGACATTCGGGCAGAGGGTGACGCTGACTGACGCGCTCGCGTCGAGTCCCCCCTCCCTCACTGAGTCGGCGGACCTATCCCGGTGGCGGGAGGTACTTGGCCGCCATCCGGCCTGACCCGTCGTCGACCAGTGCCCAGACCGACCCCTTGGCACACGGGTAGTCGTCGGGGAGCTCGAGTCCGTGATCGGTCGCCAGCACTTCGAGGATGATCGGGATCATGTCGCCGTGACTGCACACCGCCGCGGTCGTGGAGAGCAGATCACCGACGAACCCGGCAACATCGTCCTTCGCCGTGCCCTCGCCCAACTCGACACGGAGATCAATTCCCAGCCCGAGCTTGTCGGCCAGGGGCTCCACCGTCTGGACGCAGCGAACCGACGGGCTGGAGAACACGCTCACGATGCCGCGATCGGCGAGCAGGTCGACCAACGCCTCCGCCTGACGCCGCCCCCGCTTGCTCAGCGGGCGCTCGTCGTCGGGACCGTTCCAGTCGTGGCGACTGCCGGCTTTGCCGTGGCGAACGAGGTAGACGGTCATTGGCGCGAAATCGTAGAACGTCAGACCGACAGCGATTCGGTGACCCGCTTGTCGCGGGCGTAGGACAGCAGAGCGCCGGCTCCCGCCGGTGTGACCCAGCGCACCTCGTCGACCTCGTGGTTGGGGGCGAACTTCCCACCCACGGGCTCCATGGCCCAATAGCGCACGATTTTGGCCCGTCCGTGGCGGTCGGCGTAGGTGACCGGCGGCAACTCGTCACCGAGCGAACAGCGCATCCCCGTCTCCTCCTCGACCTCCCTCAGCGCCGCCGCCTCCGAGGTCTCGCCGGCGTCGAGCTTGCCCTTGGGAAGGCTCCAGTCGTCGTACTTCGGTCGATGGACGAGGAGGATCTCCACGCCGCCGGGTCCGTGGCGCCACACGACCCCACCCGCCGCCTGCACGACCTCATCCATGTGCCGCCGCCTCCTCGTCACCCAAGCCCCGACCGCCGCCTCTTCTGGGTCACCTTCTTCCAGGCTGCCGGCCAGGCGGCCCGGCTGGTGGCCTCCTCGGCCCGCTGTACGGCGATGAGCTCGCCTGCCGCCAAAGCTTCGGCCGCACTCGCCCCGCCGGCCTCGCTGGCCGCCTTGCGTAGCCACTCCTCGGCGACGACCGCATCCTGATGGTCACCCAGCACGGCCTGCAGACGGGCCAGCGACTTGGCGAACTTCCTCGCCCCGCCACCGACCGCGGGGATGGCCGCTTCCACGGCGTACCGGGTGCGCTTGGTCCGGATGCGAACCTCATGGAGCTCGGCGTCGGAAGGCTCCGACGGCAGTTGGCCGACCACCTTCTTGAGGTGACGCCACGGGCGGCCCACCAAGTCGGGCACGACCCGGCGGGCGGGCCCGTCGGCCTCCCGGCGCACCTCCGGGGCACTGGCACCGGAGACCAGGCGGTCGAGCAGGTCGACGTAACGGTCGCCCGACATGGCCGCGAGCAGCCGGGTGCCCGCTTCCTCGCGTTCCTTGGCCAACCGGCGGTACAGCGGGGCCAGGCCGGCACCGTCGCGCTCAGGAAGGGCGTCGGCCTGCTTCCTCAGCCGCTCGGCCAACACGTCGGCGTCGCGTACGGCTCCCAGCTCGCCGCCCAGCCACTTGAGGTCGCGGCGCAGAGACTTGACCCATTCGTCGTCGAGCAGGGGAGCGAACGTTCGCAGGTCGGAGCGCAGACGGCGGGTGCCGACGCGCGCCTGGTGGATGTCCTCGGGGTCGTCGCCGAGGCGAACGCCGGCGTCGTGGCGCAGGATCCGCGTGACCGACTCCACCATGGTCGCCCGGATCACGTCGGCGGCGGTGGGCTCCTCACCGAGCTCGACGCCCGACAACTCTGCGGGTTCCAGGGCTCGCTCGCCCAGGGCGCGCACCAACTTCGGCGTTGCGTCGGGCTTGCCGGCCCCGGCTTCACGGAGCCGCCCGACAACCGCGTGGATCAGACCGGACGCGGCCCGATCGGCGACTTCGACCTCCACCTCGCGAAAGCGGGCGGCCACCCGGCCGCCGTGGAGCACCGACACCTCGTCGTCGACCACCTCGGCCACCTGCTGGCCCTCGACATCGCTCAGGACCACCCCCGACCTCTTGGTGTGGATGTGGGCGACGACCACGAGAGGCTCTTGCCGCAGGTAGGCACGGACCAGGCCGAGGGCCTCGTCGGGAACCGTGTCGGCGGGGCCGTCGCAACTCACCTCCCGCCGCACGAGGGCGGGGCCTTCCTCCCCCTCGGGGAGCTTCACCGTCCAGACCGTGCCTTCGCCCGTGCGATGGCGCACGGTGACGCCCCACCGCGCCAGGCGGAGGTCGTCAGTGTCGTAGTACACCGCCTTGAGGTCGCGCTCGGCCAGCGGGGCCGACGTCACACCCTCGAACACGCCGTCGAGATCGGGAAGGCGAAATCCGGCCCGCGCCCCGAGCTTGACCTCACGCTCGGTGGCCGATCTCGTGGGTGACACTAGTGTCCCATCAGGTGACGTTGGCGATGCTCACGGCGAGCCAGGAGCGCCGCCGGCAAGGCCGCAGGACGAAGCCCCACCCTCTGCCGTACGGCGGGGACGAGGACGCCGTCAGCGGTGGTCCTGGCCGGCGTGAGCGCGGTAGATGTCGCCTGATGGGGCACTTAGCTACGTCTCACCGCGTCCGCCTCCCGCCGGCGCCGGCCCCGCTCGAGGGCCAGCTCGTGGAGGCGGAGCTGGGCGTTGACCTCCTTCTCGACCGCGACCTTTTGCCACGACCCGTCGGCGTGCAGCTCCGAGGCCAGCAGGTCGTCAGACAGGCACACGTCGAGAATCTCCTGGAGGCGGGCCTGCAGCTCGACATCCTCGATGGGCGTGACAGCCTCGACGCGGCGGTCCAGGTTCCGGGGCATGAGGTCGGCCGAACCAATGAGGTACCGGCGCTCTTCGCGTTGTCCGAAGGCGTAGATGCGGGAGTGCTCCAGGTAGCGGCCCACGATCGAACGGACGCGAATGTTCTCCGACAGCCCATCCGCTCCGGGCCGCAGGCAGCAGATCCCCCGCACGATCAGGTCGATGCTGACCCCGGCTTCCGACGCCGCGTAGAGCTCGTCGATGACCGCCGAGTCGACCAGGCTGTTCATCTTCATCACGATCCGCCCCTCGGAGCCGGCGTCGCGCTGGGCCTGGATGAGGCCCACCATCTCCGAGCGCAACGACAGCGGGGCCACGAGGAGCTTGCGGTACTGCGACTTGCGGCTGTAGCCGGTGAGGTAGTTGAACAACTCGCTCAGGTCGGACCCCAGGTCGGGATCGGCCGACAGCAGGCCCAGGTCCTCGTAGAGCCGCGCCGTCTTGGGGTTGTAGTTGCCGGTGCCGATGTGGCAGTAGCGGCGAATCCCCTCGGGCTCGTCGCGCACGACCAGGGCGGTCTTGGTGTGGGTCTTCAGGCCGACCAGCCCGTAGACCACGTGGACCCCCGCCTCTTCGAGCGCACGGGCCCAGGCGATGTTGGCCTGCTCGTCGAAACGGGCCTTGAGCTCGACCAGCACGGCGACCTGCTTGCCCGCCTCGGCGGCGCGGATCAGCGCCTTGACGATGGGGCTGTCGCCCGACGTGCGGTAGAGGGTCTGCTTGATGGCCAGCACGCTCGGGTCGGCGGCCGCCTGCTCCACGAAGGCCACCACCGACGTGGTGAACGAGTCGTAGGGATGGTGAACGAGGATGTCGCGCTCGCGCAGCACGGCGAACACGTTGGCGGGGTCGCCTTCGGCGTCGACGAGCGCCGGTTGGGTGATGCCGACCCAGGTCTCGTCCTTGAGCTCGGGACGGTCGAGCTCGTACACCGACCACAGCCCGGCCAGGTCGAGCGGGCTCTCGACGGGATAGAGATCGTCGGGCTGGATCTCCATCTCCCGCATGAGCAACTGGCGGGTCTCCTCGGTCATCTTGGCGTCGACCTCGAGGCGTACGGCCCGGCCGAACCGGCGCCGCCGCAGCTCCAGCTCCACCGCCGCGAGCAGATCGTCGGCCTCGCCCTCCTCCATGGCCAGGTCGGCATTTCGGGTGACCCGGAACGACTCCCGGTCCTGGATCTCCATCCCCGGGAACAAGGTGCCCAGGTGGGCGGCGATGACCTGTTCGATGGGCACGAAACGCTCACCGTCGGGCATCACGACGAACCGGGGAAGCAGCGGGGGAACCTTGACCCGCGCGAAACGGTTCTCGCCCGTGTTGGCGTCGCGCACGGTCACCGCCAGGTTCAGCGACATGTTCGAGATGTACGGGAAGGGATGGCCGGGGTCGACGGCAAGGGGGGTCAGCACCGGGAAGATGCGCTCGTGGAACGCCGTCACCAGGAACTCGCGGTCGTCGTCGTCGAGCGAGTCCCAGTCGGACAACACCACGCCGGCTTCGGCCAACCCCGGCGCCACGCCTTCGAGGAACGCCCGGCTCTGGCGGGCGAACAGCTCGTGCACCCGTTCGCAGATGGCGCGTAGCTGCTCGGTGGGGCTCATGCCGTCGGGACTGGTGGCCCCCAGACCGGCGGCGACCTGCTCTTTGAGCCCGGCGACGCGGACCTGGAAGAACTCGTCGAGGCCGTCACTGAAGATAGCGAGGAACTTCGCCCTTTCGAGCACCGGTTGGTGGTCGTCCTCGGCCAGCGTGAGCACCCGGCCGGCGAAGTCGAGCCACGACAGGTCGCGGTTGAGGTACCGGCGCTCGCCGCCGTGCTCCGACGACGCCCCCGAGTCGCCGCCCTCGGCTCTGACATCCAATTCGGTCACGGTTCCCACGGTAGTAGTTGCCCGGCCCGCGCGATCATCCTTCAGATGAGCGAGAACCCAATCGGCCCCGGTCTGACCACGGCGGAGCGGGGGGCACTCGACGCACTGCTGGAGTCCGAGCGGGTCGAGGCGTCGGCGCGCCTGGCCGGCCTCGTGGAGCAACTCGACGCGATCATCGAGTCGAGTGCGTTGACGGTGGCCGACGACGAGCACGACCCTGAAGGCGCAACCCTGGGGTTCGAGCGGGCCCAGGTGGCGGCGCTGGTGAGCGACGCTCGTCGGCACCTCGGCGCGATCGACCAAGCCCGAGAAAGGCTTCTCGTCGGGACCTACGGCGTCTGCGAGAGCTGTGGGCGCCCGATCGGCATCGACCGGATGAGAGCCCACATCGTCGCCCGGACCTGCGTCGGCTGCGCGACAGGCGCGGCCGACAGGATCGGGCGGATCAGCTCTCCGGGGTCAGGATGACAACGGGGATCTGGCGCGACGTGGCCTGCTCGTACTCGGCGAAGCCTGGGTAGTCGGCCTTCTGCTTCGTCCAGATGCGGTCCCGCTCGTCGCCTTCGGCGACCCTGGCCGTGACGTGAACCTTCTCCGTCCCCACCTCGGCCATGGCCCGGGGGTTGGCCACCAGGTTGTGGTACCAGTCGGGATTGGTCGGCGCGCCCCGCTTTGGAAGCGAAGACGGCCATATCCGACCCCACTGCCTGGTACATCATCGGGTTGACCCGCTCCTCGCCGCTCTTGGCCCCGGTGCTGTGAAGTAAAAGGAGGGGTGCGCCCTCGAACTGGCCGCCGACCTTGCCCTCGTTGCTGCGGAACTCCTCGATGATCTTGGCGTTCCAGTCGTTCATGTCGCTCATCGTGCGTCGCTCCCGCTCTGGTCTCGGTCGAGCCCCACGTTAGGTCAGTGCGCCTGGAGAAGCTCGAAAAGATGTTCGGTGTCGCGGGTCGCCCACACGACCGCGACAATGCCGATGACGGCCAGTCCGGCCGGCAGCCAGGCCGGCCAGGTGCGCCCACCTCGGGGTTCCGGCTCCAGAAGTGCGGCAACCCGGTGAGGGACGCCGAGTCGTACGAGCTCCATGGCCAGACCTCCGTTCGGACCCAAGAACGGGCTCGGCGAGATCCGCGGGCGGAGGGTCGCCAGCTTCGCCAGCGATGCCTTGGCCAGGGCCCGGGCGGTGACCGTCCGGCCACTCCGCCTGGCCGCATCCTCGTCGGCCCAGCGCTCGAGGGCGAAAGCGAGATCGCCACGACAGGACACCAGCAGCGGGTTCAAGGCTGCGGCCAGGCCGGCGACGACCAGGAAGAGCCGGTGGGCGTGGGCCAGGTGGGCCCGTTCGTGGGCCAGAACCGCGACCCGTTCGTCGTCGTCGAGGGCCTCGAGCATTCCTGTCGACACCACGACGACGCCCCGGCGGGCAAGGGTGGCGGGTAGGGCATGGGCACCCGGTTGAGGGTCGTCGATCACGACCAGGCCATCCACCGCGGCCGGTCCCAGGTCGACGTGCATCGTCGATATCTCGACGCAGGCGCCACGGAGACGACTCAGGTGGCAGAACGCCGTCGCCGCAATAGCGGCGAGGACAAGGGAGGCGACGATCGACTCCAGTTCGGGAACCGGCACGCCATGGTTCACCGCATCCGGCTGCCATCCTCCGAGGTGGGCGACCATCGGCAGACGCGCCGCCAGCGGCCAGGCCAACAGCCCGAGGGCAGCCACGGTGGACCCGGCCAGGACCACCATGGCAACAGCGACCGACCACGCTGCGGGGCGCGGCGACGTCCGCCGGCACACCAGGCGGCTCAGGCCGACGAACGCCAGGCTGAGGGCGAACGGAACGTAGATCACCGTCCGCACGTCACGGCTCCCCGATGTCGGCGAGCATGCTCCGCAGCATCGCCTCGTCCCCCGGCCGCAGGCCGTCGATGAAGCCCTGCAGCACGGCGACGCGGTCGTGGCCGTGGGCGAGGAGGCGACGCACCTGGTCGGCCACCACGTCGGTCTCGGCCACCACCGGCCGGTAGGCGAACGCCCGGCCCACCTTGGTGCGCTCGATCAGTCCCTTTCCGTGTAGACGCACGAGGATCGTCATGACCGTGGTGTACGCCAGGTCCCCACCTATGGCGGCCTGCACCTCGGCCGGAGGCATCGGCTCCGACCCGGCCCACAACGCAGCAAGGACTTCACTCTCGAGCTCACCGGGGCGGCGTCGTGATCCGACGCGTCCCCGGCCCCGGTCTCGGCGCGCGGTCACGCCTGACTTTACCGTAGAGGCTGCGCTACGACAGGCGTAGTAGAAAGACATCATGATCACCTACTTCCAGGCCATCGTGATCGGCCTCCTGCAGGGAGTCACCGAGCTGTTCCCGATCTCCAGCCTGGGCCACTCGGTCCTGGTGCCGGCATGGCTGGGATGGGACCGCCTCGTCACCGCCCAGTCCGCCGACGAATCGTTCTACCTGGCCTTCGTGGTTGCCCTCCACGTCGCCACCGCGGTGGCCCTGCTCGTCTACTTCCGGGCCGAGTGGGTGCGCATCATCGGTGGCTTCTTCCGCACCCTGCGCACCAGGCGGATCGAAACGCCGGATGAACGCCTGGCGTGGCTGCTCGTGGTGGCCACCATTCCCACCGGGGTGGTCGGCCTCGCCCTCGAGCACACGTTGCGCACCCTGTTCGCCAAGCCCTTGGCGGCCGCCATCTTCCTCACCATCAACGGGGTCATCCTCCTGGCCGGCGAGCAGGTCCGCCGGCGGTCGGCCGTCCGCAAGCTGGTTGCCGCCCACCCAACGTCGGCTTCCGGCGAGGAAGAGGGCCGACGTCTCGACACCCTTGACTTCAAGGAAGCGGGGGCCATCGGTGTCGCCCAGGTCGGCTCCCTCTTCGCCGGCATCAGCCGTTCGGGGATCACCATGGTCGCCGGCCTGCTGCGGGGTCTCGACCACGAGGACGCCGCCCGCTTCTCGTTCCTGATGGCCACTCCCATCATCCTCGCCGCGGGCATCTACAAGGTCCCCGACCTGGCCGGCAGCCTGGGCGACGGCGTACGGGCCCAGGCCCTCGTCGGCAGCCTCTTCGCCGGTGCCGCCGCCTTCGTGTCGGTGCACTTCCTGGTCCGGTTCTTCCGATCGGGGACCCTGCTCCCCTTCGCCGTCTACAGCCTGGCCGCCGGCCTCATCAGCATCATCCGCTTCGCCTAACGAGCCCGCCGCGGCGTCGTCGTCGACCGCCTACATTCGGCGGGACCGTGGCCTCCCCCCTCTATACCCATCCGGGCATCGACGCCGATGGCGTCCTGGCGGCCCTGGCCGAGAGTGGTTTCGAAACCGGCCCGGCCCTGGCGATGCGCCGGACGCTGCTCGACACGTTCGACGGTCGACTCAATGCCGCAGGCCTGCGCCTCGAATTCCAGGAGGCGTCGGGGCGCGAGCTGGTGCTCACCGGTGGTGGTCCGGCGTCGGCCCACATTCCCGTGTCCTGCCCTCCCCGGTTCGGTTCCGATCTCCCCGTCGGGCCTCTCCGGTCCCGCCTCGCCCCTCTGCTCGACGTCCGGGCCCTGATGCCCGTCGTGGGTCTGGCCAGCCGCCAGAGGCCCGCCGTGCAGCGCGACAAGCTCGACAAGACCGTGGCGTCGGTGGTCGTCCACGACCAGCTGGAGGGCCTGACCGGCGCTCCGGACGGCGAGCACCGCGGCCTGGGCCCGAGCTGGGTGGCCGAGGTCGACGAATTGGCCGGCTACCCCAAGGCCGCCGAGCGGGCGAGGGCTCTGCTGGGGTCGCTCGGGCTCCACCAGCTCGACGGCGATCTCATGACTTTCGCGGCTACCAGTGCCGGAGTCGACCTGGGCGGACACTCGGGATCGCCAACCGTGGCCCTCGACCGTCGTGAGCCGGCGTTCGACGCCTTCCGCCGGGTACTCGCCAATCTGACCGGCGAGGTCGACGCCAACTGTCAGGGCACCATCGAACATGTCGACCCGGAGTTCCTGCACGACCTCCGGGTGGCCGTGCGTCGTACCCGCTCGGTGCTGGCCCAGGGGAAGCGAGTCCTGCCTGCCGCCGCACGCGATCGCTTCCGGGAGGGGTTCGGCTGGCTCGGCGCAGCCACCGGCCCGGCCCGCGACCTCGATGTGTACGTGATCGAGTGGGACACCTACGTGGGCCCCTTGGGAACCGATGTCGCCGCAGCGCTGGGGCCGCTTTTCGAACACATCGACCACCAGCGCCGAAACGAGCACGTCGCGTTGGCCATGTTGTTGAGGTCCGAGCGCTTCCACGAGCTCATGGGCGCGTGGCGGGACTGGCTGAGGGAACCCGCGGGCGGACAGCGCCTCGGCGTCGACGCCCCCGCTCCCATCGGTGAGGTCGCCGCCCGCCGTATCCGCGTTGCCAACGACCGCCTCGTCGCCAGGGGAAGGGGGATCGGCCCGGATACACCGGCCGAGGAGCTGCACGAGCTACGCAAGGACGCCAAGAAGCTCCGCTACCTTCTCGAGTGCTTCGGTGCCGTGGTTCCCTCGGGCGAGCGCAAGGCATTCGTCCAACGACTGAAGGCGCTCCAGGACAACCTCGGTGAACACCAGGACACCGAGGTGCACGCCGCCCAACTGCGGGCGATGTCCCACGAGATGACCGGCGCCGGTGCCGGAGCCGACACGCTGGTGGCCATGGGCCAGCTGGCCGGAGAGTTCGAGCGACGTCGCATCGCCGCCCGCTCGGAGTTCGCCGAGCGCTTCGCCGCCTACGACACGGCCAAGACCCGTCGCCGTCTCGACACCCTTCTCCGCTCGGCTGCGGAAGCCACACCGTGAAGGTACTGGCGACCTACAGCATCAAGGGAGGAGTCGGAAAGACGACGTCGGCGGTGAACCTCGCCTATGAGGCGGCCGGCAACGGAGCCCGAGTACTTGTGTGGGACCTCGACCCCCAGGGCGCGGCCACGTTCTTCTTCCGGGTCAAGCCCAAGCTGAAGGGCGGCACCGAACGCCTGGTCAGCGGCAGGGGCGCGCTGGCCGCCCACGTACGCGCCACCGACCTGCCCGGCCTGCACGTCGTGCCTGCCGACTTCTCCCTCCGTCACCTCGACCTGCACCTCGATGGTCGGAAGCGGCCCACCGAACGCCTGGCCTCGTTGCTCGAAGCCGTGGCCGACAGCTACGACGTCGCCATCCTCGATTGCCCGCCGAGCATCTCCCTGGCCAGCGAGAGCGTGTTCGGGGCCGCCCACGGGCTCCTGGTGCCCGTCATCCCCACCACGCTGTCATCGCGCACGCTCGGACAGCTCGCCGGCTTCCTCGACCGGACCCCCGATGCACCCGGGCTTCTGCCCTACCTGTCGATGGTCGATCGACGCAAGCGACTCCATCGGGACCTGGTCGACAACCTGCGGGCCGAATGGCCGGACCTGCTCACCACGGTGATCCCCGGCGCCAGCATCATCGAGCGGATGGGCCCTGAACGAGCCCCGGTCGCCACGTTCGCACCCTCCACCCCTGCCGCCCGGGCCTTTCGCGATCTGTGGGCGGAGGTGGCAGTCCGGTTGTGTGATTGAGGCGCCGTGGCCACCCTCCAAGGGATGGCCACGGCTGAGCCCATTCAGCTGTTCAGGTGACGTCCGGTCAGAACTGGACCGGCAGGCAGGCGAGGCGGGTTCCGGCGTTGCCCCCCGGCGGGGTGGGCAGGGCGTGGATCACCACGGAGTTGGCGGCACCGGGGGCAATGGTGAACGGCACCGTCGTCTGTGCCACCCCGACGCCGCCCGGGAGGACGGTGAAGTCGAGCCAGATCTCGTGCTGCGGGTCGGCGGGAGCGCCGGGAGGGCCGGAGTTGTAGTGAGGCCCGGCCGTCAAGGGTGCGCCGGCGACGCAGGACCCGACGTGGACATGGGCTCCGAACGTGGAGCCGACCGCGGTGGGGGCGAGGCCCTTGACGACGAGCACGGCGTGGGTACCGGTGGGGCCGGCGGTGGCCAAGAACTTGGCCTTGGCGCCATCGGTTGGATTGGAAGCCGCCGAGAGGTCCTTCAGCGCACCGGCCGCGTACACCACCGGCTTGGGAACGCCGGGGCCGGCGGCCGCGACCGTGGCCCCCCCCACCACCAGTGACGATGCCATCACGCCCATCGCCAGTATCCGCAAGCTCATCTTCGTGGCCATCCGGGTGTTCCTCCTTGGGTTGAGGGCCGATTCTTCCAGCCCGCGTTGCTACGCGTGGGGCTACCTGCCCTCCCTATCACAGAGCGCGGCAAACCCCTCTAGATACCTCGACTTCCCGAACCGCTCAATCGGGTCCGGGTCGAGCCTGGCTCAAGCCGCCGGCCGGGCGTCGCAGGCACCAGGCCCGAGCAGGTTCATGGCTTCGACCGTGCGGTTGTAGGACTCGCCGTAGTGGTCCGGCGTGGCCCGCACGATCCGGTGTCCGGGTATCTCCACCCAGGTGGGGACATAGGTCATCTTGGTGACCTGAAGGCGGCCGGGCGAGACCTCGTCGATGGTATAGATCTCGAGAGAGCCGTCCTCGTTGTCGTCGGTCAGGCCGGGAGCCTGGGACGCCGTGTCACAAGCTCGGAAACCGGCGTTTCGCAGGGCACCGCCGATCTCGCGGGGAACGTTGAAGACCAGCGAATCCGCTGGGCCCATGTCCGTGTCGTCGGCGGAGATCGGCGTCTCTTGGTGACAGATGGCCAGATCGGCCGCGGAGATGAGGCCCCGGACGTCGTCGAACATCGGGTCGACGTGGTGCTGACGCCGAGGACCACCGACACCACGGCCACCATCGCCGCCGCCGCCGCCAGAGGACTCCTCACCCCCACATCGTCGCAGCAACGCCAACCTCGTTGCCGGAGCGACCCCGCCCGCCGGCGGGATTCAGCCGGTGGAGACCGACTCGTACTTGTATCCCAGGCCGCGGATGGTGACGATGCGCTGCGGGAGGGCCGAGTTCTCCTCCACCTTGGCCCGAAGGCGCTTCACGTGGACGTCGAGGGTCTTGGTGTCGCCGACGTAGTCGGCACCCCACACACGGTCGATCAGCGAGTCGCGGGTGAGCACCCGTCCGGCGTTGTCGAGGAGAACCTCCAGCAACTCGAACTCCTTCAGCGGGAGGGTCACCTTCTCCCCTCGCACGAACACCTCGTGGCGTTCGGGGTCGAGGCGCACGTCGCCGACCTCGAGGGTGGCGGCGTTGCTGGGTGCGTCGGGACCGGGCGCCCGGCGCAGCGCGGCCCGCATGCGGGCCACCAGCTCTCGCAGCCGGTACGGCTTGGGCACGTAGTCGTCGGCGCCGACCTCCAGCCCGACGACGGTGTCGATCTCTGCCGTCTTGGCCGACACCATGATGATCGGTACCCGGGACCTGCGCCGGATCTCACGGCACACGTCGAGGCCCGACACCCGGGGGAGCATCACGTCGAGAAGCACGAGATCAGGCTTGACCACGTCGAACAACGTCAGGGCGTCGGCACCGTCGCGAGCGACGTTCACGCGAAAGCCCTCCCGCTTGAGACCCACGGTGAGGGCCTCCACGAACGACTCCTCGTCCTCGACGACGAGGATCATGGCACCCAGCTCTCCCATCGGTTCTCCCTGGCCCTCAGCTGTCAGCCGGCCTTGGCCGGGCTCATGGCCACCGGGCCGGGCCCCGCGGGGATGCGGAGGGTGAAGCTGGACCCGGTGCCCTCGTGGGATTCCACCCGGACGTCGCCCCCGTGGTTGTTGGCCACATGGCGGACGATGGCCAGCCCCAGCCCCGTCCCCCCGGTGTCGCGGCCCCGGGCCCGGTCGACCCGGTAGAAGCGCTCGAAGACACGCTCGAGATCACGCTCGGGAATGCCGATGCCCTGGTCGGTGACGGTGAGCTCGACCCACTCGCCGTCGGTGTGCGAGCGCACGTCGACCGTGGAGCCCTCGTCGGAGTACTTGACCGAGTTCTCGAGGAGGTTGAACAGGGCCGACACCAACTGGCGACGGTCACCCCTGACGATCAGGTGCTCGGCCCCCTCGCCGAAGGTGATGGTCACCGCCCGTTGCTCGGCCGCCGAGCGAACCCTTTCGGCCGCCTCGGCGACCAGCAGATGGACGGCCACCGGCTCGCGCATCGGCGTCTCCTCCGATTCGATGCGACTCAGATCGAGGAGATCGTCGACGATGCGGGCCACCCGCTGTGACTCGAGCTGGAGGCGCCGGGCCAGGCGGTTGACCACCTCTGCGTCGTCCTCACCGGCCAAGGTCTCGGCCAGCAGGGCCAGGGCGCCGACAGGTGTCTTCAGCTCGTGGCTGATGTTGGCCACGAAGTCGCGACGCACGGCCTCCAGGTGACGGCGATCGGACACATCCTCGATGACGGCCACCGCGCCGAGGCCCCGCCAGCCGTCGTCAACCGGCGATGCCACGATGGTGAGCGTGCGTCGGGGTGGACCGTAGAGGTCGAGGGTCTGGGTCTGGACCTCACCGTCGGCGGCGGCCTCCAGTAGCTCGGTGACCGCCTGGTGGGCCAGCGCCTCGGCCGCCTCGGCCGGGCGGTCACCCATGAAGGCGTCGGCCTGCTCGTTCTGGAACACGATCTCACCCGACTCGTCGCAAACCACGACGCCGATGCCGACGACGCGGAGGGCGCCCTCCAGGCGACTGCGGGCCAGGCGGGCGCTCCCCCGGTCGGTGACCGCCCGCTCGGCGGCCCGCTCGAGCCGGGAGATGTTGCGCTCCATCCCGCCCCGGGAAACCAGCTCGTCGCCGCCCTCCTCGTCGAGGCGCGTCGTCAGTGAGGCGAGTCGGCGGGTCGTGCTTCGCCGGAAAAGCCAGGCCCACACCAACACCACGAGGACCACAGCTGCGGCCACACCGGCCACGACCGCATCACTGGCGGCCAGTTGCATCGCATCCACCATAGGTCGGCCCCGCCGGCAACCAGGCGATGGCTACCTCTGTCACCCCGACACCGACGTACCGGCACGTCATCCGATCTCCGCTACCAGCGACCGTGGGTCACCCGTGAGCATGTAGACCACGCGGTCGCCGACGGCCACGGCATGGTCGGCGATGCGTTCGAGGTTGCGACCGGCCAGCAGGGCGTGGAAGACCAGGCCACTGGCCTCGGGCCCGTGCTGGGACAACAGATGGGCGGCGAGGCGGCGAAAGCACTCGTCGAGGGCGTCGTCGCGTCGCTCGAGGGCGGCGGCCAGGTCGAGATCCTTGTTCCGCCACGCCCGGCGTCCGGCGGCGATCAGCTCCAGGGCGATGGACGCCATGTCCTCGAGCAGCTCGAGGGCGACGACCTCACGCTCCCAGTCGAGCAGGGCCAGCTTGGCCAGCGACACGGCCAGGTCGCCGGTGCGCTCCCAATCGGCCATCACCCGCAGCGCCGACACCAGGAACCGCAGGTCGATCGCCACCGGTGCCTGCTGGGCCATCAGGGCATAGGCCCGCTCCTCGAGGGTGACGAACAAGGTGTCGATCTCGTCGTCGCCGGCCACCACCATCTCGGCCTTCACCTGGTTGCCCGAGATGAGGGCCGTTGTGGCCGCCTCCACGGCATCGGCAGCCAGGGAGCCGAGCCAGTCGACATCGGCACGGAGGGCTCCGAGCGACTCCTGGAACCCGATGCGCATGGTCATCCGAACCGGCCGGTGATGTAGGCCTCGGTGCGCTCGTCGTCGGGCTTGGTGAAGATCTTGGTCGTGGGGCCGACCTCGACCATGCGGCCGGGCTCGCCGGCGGCATCGAGGTTGAAGAATGCGGTCGTCTCGCTGACCCTCGCCGCCTGTTGCATGTTGTGGGTGACGATGACAATCGTGTAGCGGTCCTTGAGCTCGGAGATGAGGTCTTCGATGCGCAGGGTCGACATGGGGTCGAGGGCTGAGCAGGGCTCGTCCATGAGCAGCACGGCGGGCTCCACGGCGATGGCCCGGGCGATGCACAGGCGCTGCTGCTGGCCGCCCGAGAGGCTGCCGCCGGGACGGTCGAGGCGGTCGCTGACCTCGTCCCACAGACCGGCCAGCTTGAGGGAGCGCTCGACGATGTCCTTCATCGCCGCCTTGTCGTGGCGGCCGTTGAGCTTGATGCCGGCCGCCACGTTGTCGCCGATCGACATCGATGGGAAGGGATTGGGGCGCTGGAACACCATGCCGATGGCGCGGCGCACGGCCACCGGGTCGACGGCGCTGGCGTAGATGTCTTCCCCGTCGAGGGTGACCTGTCCCGTGGCCCGGGCCCCGGGCACGACCTCGTGCATGCGGTTCAGGGTGCGGAGGAAGGTGGATTTCCCACATCCCGAAGGCCCGATCAGGGCGGTGACGTGTTTGGGCTCGAGGGTGATCGTCACCCCCTCGATGGCCTTGTGCTTGCGATACCAGGCGCTGACATCGACGGCTTCGATGCGCTTCATGGATGCCTCTCGGACGGCGACAGTGGACGCCAGGATGTCGGAGCTCATGGCTTGAGCTGGTTTCGGATGGTGAGCAGCCGGGCGGCCACGGTGAGCAGCACGACGACGACGATCAGGGTGAGGGCGGCGGCCCATGCCCGGTCGATGGCCGTGTCGAACGCCGAGGACGCCTGTCGGAACACGAACAGTGGGAGCGACTCCTCGGGCCCGCTGAAAGGGTTCGTGCGGGTCGAGTCGAAGCCGAAGGAGGTGAGCAGGAGCGGCGCCGTCTCGCCCGTCACCCGGGCCACGGCGAGCATGACGCCGGTGGTGATGCCTGCCGATGCGGTGGGCAGCACGACGCGGAGAAGGGTGCGCCAGCGGGCGATGCCCAGGGCGTACGACGCCTCCCGCAGGGACGACGGAACGAGCTTGATCATCTCCTCAGCCGAGCGCACGACGATCGGCAGCATCAGGATCGACAGGGCCAGGGCGGCGGCGAACCCGGAGAAGCCCTGGTGCAAGGCGAGGACCCAGAAGGCGTAGATGAACAGGCCGGCGATCACCGACGGGATGCCCACCATGACGTCGACCATCGTGCTGATCGCCCTGGCCAGCACGCCGGTGCCGTACTCGGTGAGGTAGATGGCCACGAGCAGCCCGGCGGGCACGGAGATGACCGAGGCCAGGAGCACCTCTTCGAGGGTGCCGATGATGGCGTGGTAGGCACCACCGCTCGTGTCCCTCGGCCCCACCCCCTTCATCGAATGAGTGAAGAAGTCGGGGCGCAGAGCCTTGGCCCCGCGGACGATGGTGTAGATGAGCACCGATCCCAGGGCGATGAGGCAGACGGCCACCGCCGTCACCATGAACACGCCCGCCAGGCGGTCGACGAGCGAACGTCGGCCCTCGACCCGGCCCGCCGCCACCAGGTAGGCGGCGGTCCCAAAGAGCCAGGCCACCAGGACGAGGTCGGCCCTCCCCTGCAGCGGCGTCAACACGAAGGCGACGGCGGCGATGGCGACACCGATGGCCGCCGCGCCGATGGACTGGGAGCGGCGCAACCGACCCCTCTTACTGCTCAGCGGCGACGCCGGCAACTCCGGAGCCGGCAGCTCCTCGACGAGGCTCATGGCTTGGCCGTCGCCCGAAGGGCGTCGATACTCCGCTCCCGAGACGGGTGGCACGTGGAGAGGGGCCCGCCGCCCGGAGGGCGGGGGGAGGGGCCGGCCACGTGACAGGACCCGACGAGGCTCATGCCAGGCCTGAGGCGGCGCGGCCGGTGCGGCGGATGACGCTGCGGGCGGACAGGGTGGCGGCCAGGGTGATGGCGAACAGGACCAGGCCGCTGGCCACCAGCGCCGACCGTCCCAGTGAGCCGGCGTCGCCGAACTTGGTGGCCACGTTGGCGGCGATCGTGTTGCCCCCGGGCTGGAGGATCTTGATGTTGATGTCGAACGTCGCCGCCAACACCAGGGCGATGGCGATGGTCTCGCCGAGAGCCCGGCCCAGGCCGAGCACGATGGCGCCGACGATGCCGCTGCGGCTGGCGGGGAGGACCGCGGTGCGGATCATCTCCCACCTGGTGGCGCCGAGGGCCAGGGCCGCCTCGCGCATGTCCCGGGGGACCTGGCGGAAGACCTCACGGGTGACGGCGGCCACGATGGGCAGGACCATCAGGGCGAGGACCACCGAGGCGGCGAACATCGACTTGCCGAAGAGGTTGTCGGGATCGTGGAAGAGCGGGATGAACCCCAGATGGTGGGCGAGCCACCGTTGCAGCGGGATCATCCGGGGCACGAGGAACACGACCCCCCAGAACCCGTAGACGACGCTGGGCACGGCGGCGAGGAGGTCGATCAGGTAGCCCACCCAGCGACCGACCACGGCCGGGGCGTACTCGGTGGTGTACAGGGCCGAGCCGATGGCGACGGGTACGGCGATCACCAGGGCGATGACGCTGGACAGGAGCGTGCCCCACAGCAGCGCCGCCACCCCGAACGTGGGCGGGTTGGTGTCGGGGAACCATTTCGTCTCGGTAAAGAACCCGAGTCCGGCGGAGCGCAGGGCCGGCCATGCCTTGACGAAGAGGAAGACGGTGATGACGGTGAGGACGGCGAGGACGATCGCACCCACGGTGGTGGTCAGGGCCTGGAACACCCGGTCGCCGACCTTGCGCGACGAACGGCCCGCGATGGCGGGCCGTTCGGGTGTCGGTGTCTCCACAGTGCTCACGTCCATCTCCAGCGCCGCCGAGTCGGTCGCACCTCGTTCCCTCGGTCCGGCCTGCCAGCAGCGAGCGTCAGGCGCTCACAGCGGCGAGAGCCGGCGTGAGAATCGACTGTGGCAGAGGAGCGTAGTCGAGCCCCTCGGCCAGCTTCTGACCGTCGGTGAGGACCCATTGGATGAAGTGTTTCAGCGCCGTCGTCTTGTTGGGATCGCCAGCCTTGTAGAACATGGCGTAGGTCGTGGTGCTGATCGGATAGGCGGTGGGAGCGGTCGGCGTGTAGTTCAGCTTGAGAGTCCCGTCGGGGTTGGGCGTGGCCTCGGCGAGAGCGGCGGTGACGGCGCTCGCCGTGGGGCCGACGAACTGGCCGTCCTTGTTCTTGATCTGAGCCGTCCCCAGCGACGACTGCTTGGGGAAGCTCACCTCGGCGTAGCCGATGGCGCCGTCGGTCTGCTTCACCGCCTGGGTCACGCCGTCGGAACCCTTGGCCCCGGTGCCGGCGGGAGCGTGCCAGTCCTTGTCGGTGGGGTAGTCCCACAACCCGGGTGCGGCGGCCGCCTTGAGGTACGACGTGAACACCTGCGTGGTACCCGATCCGTCGGAGCGGTGCACCACCTGGATGCCCGTGCCGGGCAGCGACGCCCCCTTGTTGTCGGCCTTGATGGCGGGGTCATCCCACTTGGCGATCTTGCCCGAGAAGATCCCGGCCAGCGTGTCGGGGGAGAGCTTGAGGTCCTTGGCCTGGGACAGGTTGTACTCGACGGCGATACCACCTGCGACCCACGGGACGGTGACCACCGCGCCCTCGCCACCCGTGGCCGCCACCTCCTCGGGCTTGAGGGCCACGTCGGAACCGGCGAAGTCGACGGTCTTGGCCGTCAACTGCTGGATACCGGCGCCCGAGCCCACGCCCTGGTAGTTGATGCTCACCCCGGGAGCGGCCTTTCCGTACTGCTTGATCCACTCCTGGAGCATGCTCTGCACGAACGTGGACCCCGCCCCCGAGAGGCTGGCCGTGTCCTTGGCCCCGGCGACCGGGGCACCCGGCGTAGTCGTGTCCGTGGCCGACTTGCTGCTACTGCCGCATGCCGTCGCCAGCAGGGCGAACGAGCACAGGGCCGCGAGTCCGATACGTCTGCTTCGCTTCAAGGTTGATTGCACGGCGTCACACTAGGAAGGACGAAAGACCGGGAACTGAACGCATGGTGAACGCAGGGTGAACGACCGGTGAAGGCTGGCCGGAGAGGCGGGTCTTAACCGGTGCCCTCTTCCATCTCCTCGTCGGGAACCCCGAGGTCCCACTCGAGGATGAGCGCCTCGCGCTCGGCGTCGCGCACGACCCGCTCCCGGTTGCGCCGGAACTGGGGATCGTGGGGAGGGAGCAGCAAGAGACGGGCGGTGGCTCGTTCCTTGAACGACTCCACGGCGTTACGGTCGCCGCCGAACTGGGAAACGACCTCCCAGTGGGGCGCGACCGGGCCCAGGTAGATGATCCGCACGTGGCCCCGGGGGGCCCGCTGGTCCTCTTCCACCGGTACGGTCGTCATTTGGCTAAGGCTACACGGGAAGTGAGACGATCCATCAGGGGCCCGGTCTCCGTAGGACAGGGTGGGAACCAACACCAGACCCGACTCGTTGTCTTGTGAGTGGGGCTACAAGGAGGGTCGATGGACACCCTGTGGATGGCCGAAGGAAATTGTCGGGACAAGTCGCCTTCGCTGTTCTTTCCGAGCGACGGTGTCGGCGTCGAGGTGGCCCGGCGGGTCTGTGCCGACTGTCCGGCCAAGACGCCGTGCCTGGAGTACGCCCTGGCCAACGGCATCGACCACGGCGTCTGGGGTGGGGCCTCGGAGCGTGAGCGGCGGCGCATCGCCCGCCGTCGTCGCCTCGAACGAGCGGCGGCCGCCGGCACGGCCGTCTCCGTCAACTGATCTCAGGGAACTGATCCCAGGACCGTCGGCGGTCACCCGGCGAGAGGCTGCACCAGGTTCCTGCACACCCGGCGCAAGCGGGTGACCAGCGACGATCCCCCGGCCGCAGGCAAAGCCTTCGCCGCGGCCATGAGCTGGTCGACCGGAGCCTCGCTCACCAACGAGTAGACGGTGTGGCCACGGCGCAACAGCAACACCTGGCCGCCGGCCCAGGCGTAGATCCAACCCTTGGACGACCCGACCTTGACCTGCTTCCCCGACTTCGGGACGTCGCTCGCCGCCAGTGCGCCCTGCTGTTCGAACACGGACAGGTCGTAGAGACCGTCGCTGTAGAGGACCTGTACGGCACCCTTGTCGCGGTAGGCGTCGACCCGTCGGTACCCGCCGGGCAGGCCCGTTGGTGACGACACCGACGAGAGACGACGGGGCGAGTGGTCGGAGGGGTGGGCCGGGGTGGGGGGCCCGGCGATCTGCGAACCGAGGTCGATCGACGAGAAGGCCACCACGTGCACCGGATGCCCGCTGAGGTCCAACTGCTCCCGCCGCAGGAGAAGTTCGTTCTCGGTGTCCAGGAAGAGGCGCTCACGCACGACTCCGGCCTGGCGGACCTCGACGAGGTGGGTCGGACGCGATGCCACCATCGTGGGCGCAGGTTCGTCGACGGGCGTGAGGTCGTACTTCTCGTCGACATCGGGTCGCCCGGTCGACGTCGGTGCCCCGGCCCACAACAGGTCCCAGTCGCCCCCGGGGCGGCGGGCCATGGTGGTCCCGCCGGGCTCGGCCAGCAACGTCGATCCGCCCTGCAGCTGGATGGAACCGCCGGCCGCCCGGACGTCGAGGTGGTCGGAATGGGGGCCCTTGGCATCGTCCCAGCTGACGTTGACCGACCCGGCGAACGACAACCGCTCCTCGGCCCTGCGGGCACCGTCGAAGGGGTTCTCGACGGTGCCCACGGCCCCGCCTGTCGGGCCGGCGAAATCGGCGGCGAGGGTGGGAGACGGGACGGCGATGAGCAGCACCAGGGCGCAGCCCACGACCGCTGGCCTCATCGCTGGAACCCTACGGGCACGACGGCGGTGGCCAGCTCGCTCACCGGGTCGCCGACGCCGACCTCGGTCTCATGGGCGACGATGAAGCGGCCCAGCGGGGGT
The DNA here is from genome assembly GCA_038232455.1 of Acidimicrobiales bacterium. Classification (GTDB taxonomy): domain Bacteria; phylum Actinomycetota; class Acidimicrobiia; order Acidimicrobiales; family AC-14; genus DATAQC01. The sequence continues at coordinate 12,578 of JBBSHU010000003.1, read as the reverse complement.
GAGGTCGGCGGGTCGTGGGGAGCTGCCACGCTGAGCACGACGACGGTGACCGCGGCACAGGCGGACATGGCGGCCACACCGGCCCGCCATCGCCGCCTCTGGCTGGGAGCCCCGCTGAGCGGCGTCACCGTGGCCTCGTGGCCGGCACTCCGTTCGGGCACGGAGCCGGCACTCCGTTCGGGCACGGAGCCGGCGATCAACCGCTCGAAGAAGTCGGCGGGTGGCTCGACGGGGGGAAGGCCGCGAAGCCAGGTGCGGGCCTGGCCGATCGCCCCCAGCTCGGCTTCGCACGTGGGGCACGCAGCCAGGTGGGCACGAGCCTCGGCGGTGTCGGCGTCGCTCAGCTCACCGTCGAGGAGGGCGCTCAGGGCATCGCCGAGGTGCGCCGACGGCCCGGCGCGGGGGTCATCCGGCGTCACGGTGACCTCCGGACACGAGGGCCTTGCGGAGTTGGGCCCGTCCACGGTGGATCCGACTCCGGACGGTACCGAGGGGGATGTCGAGGGACTCGGCGATCTCCTCGTAGGAGTGGCCGACCACGTCGCAGAGAACTACCGCGGTCCGGTACTCGTCGGGGAGCCGCCCCAGAGCGGCCTGGATGTCGGCCGAGAAGACCTCGGCCTCCAGGGCGACATCGGCGCCCACGGTCGGGGGCAGGACCCGGTCGGGTTCGTCGGCCATCACCTCGGCGGGACGGCGTCGTCGCCAGCGAACCTCATCGAGGAAGGCATTCGTCGTGATTCGGCTCAACCACCCCTCGAGGTTCCCAGGCTTGTAGGTGCTCAGACCCTTGCGGACCCGGAGCAGCACCTCCTGCACGAGATCCTGTGCATCGTCGTTGTTCCCGGTCAGGCGGTAGGCGACGGTGTAGAGGAAGCGGCCATGGCTGCGCGCAACCTCCTCCCACGTCGGAATCCCACTACCTGCCATGGAGAACGACGGCGACCGCCGCCGAGTTCCCTCTAAGAAGAGGTGGGCGGCGCGTCTCTACGCGCCCGGGCCTCGCGCTCGGCGAGGAGGGCATCGAGCTCGGCGTTGGTCATGGTGACCTTGTCGTCGGGCTTCGGTGTAGGGGGGTTCTGTTCATTCTCGGACTCGGCCACGCCCTTCTTGAACTCCTTCGACGCCTCGCCCAGCGATTTGGCCAGCTTGGGAAGCCGGGTCGCGCCGAAGAGGAGGAAGACGATGAGAAGAATGATCAGAAGTTCGGGGGGTCCGAGGCCCATACGCCCTCAAGCCTACAGGCTGAGGCCAACATTGCCATGTCGTCGGGCCCCGTTGCCGAAAACGGAACCGTGCCGACCCCCAGGACCAGGGTGTCCACGCCGAGCGCCTCCCACTCTTCGAGCTGGCGGCCTACCTCGTCCACCGTCCCCACCAGGCGGCCTCGGCGCCACTCGTCCAGGGAGACTCCCGCCATGCCGTCCAGGCCCGAGAGGTGCCGGAACCGGCGCGACAGGTCGGCTTCGTCCTCGCCCACCAGGGTGCACAGCCCCACCGCGCGGGTGACGGTGGCCGGGTCGCGACCCACCCGGTCACAGGCGGCATCCAGGATGTCCCGGCGGCTGCGGTAGGCCTCGGGGGTCCAGGCCCACGACGCGCTCCAGCCGTCGGCGTGGCGGGCGACGACGTCGAGCAGCTCATCGCTGGCGCCGCAGACCCAGATCGGGGGATGTGGGCGTTGAACGGGCAGGGGGAGGCAGCGGGCCCCGGCGACCTGCACGTGGGCCCCGCTGAACGAGAACGGCCCCCCGTCGAACATGCCGACCAGGACCTGGCAGGTCTCGGCCAGCGCGACCGGCTCGTCCTCGTGAGGGGTGCCCAGGCCGACGACCAGCCGGCCTCCGGACACGACGTCGATCGTGGCCAGGGCCTTGGCCACGACCGCGGCCGGACGACAGGTTGCGTCGAGCGCCATCGTGGCCAGGCGGACCCGGTGAACGACCCGGGCCAGGGCGCCGAGGGCCACGAGGGGATCAAACCCCTGGTCGGTGAGCCACAACGACTCGAAACCCAGGTCTTCGGCCCGCTGGGCGCATTCCTGGACCGTCGACCACGAAACCGGGCCCGAGCGGCCCGGACGCTGCGCCGGGGCCGGGGCCGGGAGGTCGAACTGCGGTAGGGCCAGGCCCAGGTGCATCGCCACGTCGGCGCCACCGTACAAGCACCGCCCAGGAAAGGCGTTCCGGCACGGGACAGGGCACACTGCGCCGGTGCTCGAGTGCGTGGTGAACATCAGCGAGGGACGCCGCCCCGCCGTCATCGACACGGTCGTGGCAGCCGCGGGTGGCCACCTGCTCGACCTCCACGTCGACGCCGACCACAACCGGGCCGTGCTGACCCTGGCCGGCGGCGACGGCCTCGAAGCGGCGGTGCGGGCGGTGGCCGTTCGGACCGTGGCCGCCGTCGACCTCCGGGACCACGCAGGGGCCCACCCCCGGCTCGGCGCCGTTGACGTCGTACCGTTCGTCCCCCTGGGGACCACGCTCCTCGACGATGCCATCGGGGCTCGGGACCGGTTCGCCGCCTGGGCGGCCGCCGAGCTCGGCCTGCCGAGCTTCGTCTACGGGCCCGAGCGGTCGCTACCCGAGGTACGTCGCCGGGCCTTTGACGACCTGGCGCCCGCTACGGGGCCGCCGGTCCCCCACCCCACCGCCGGGGCGGTGTGCGTCGGGGCACGGGGCGTCCTGGTGGCCTACAACCTCTGGCTGGCCCCGGGGACCGACACCGCGGTGGCCCGGTCCGTGGCCGTCGCCCTCCGGAGCCCGGCCGTGCGGGCCCTCGGGCTCGACGTGGGCGGAAGAGCGCAGGTCTCCATGAACCTGGTCGACCCCCTGGCCGTGGGGCCGGCTCAGGTCTACGACGTCGTGGCCGCCCGGGTGGCGGTGGATCGGGCCGAGCTGGTGGGGCTGGTCCCCGCCGCGGTGGTCGACGGCGTAGCGCCCGAACGGTGGGCCGAGCTCGACCTGCACCCGTCGCGCACCATCGAGTCCCGGCTGGCCGAGCACGGGGGCGGCACCTCGTAGAGGACGGCCCATGCTTGTGGACCAGCGCCGGCGCCCGCCGGCCACAGCCCGTCGTGGAGGGCTGCGGCCGGGGTCGCCGGAGATCGATCAGGCGGAGGCCACGTCGCGCCGGGCGCCGGCGCGCTGGCGGCGGATGCGCCGGCGCTCCCGCTCCGACAGCCCGCCCCAGATCCCGAACTTCTCGCCGTTGACGAGTGCGTACTCGAGGCAGTCCTCCCGCACGACACATCCGCGACAGACGGACTTGGCCTCGCGCGTCGACGCTCCTCGCTCCGGAAAGAACAGGTCGGGATCGACCCCCAGGCAGTTGGCCTGGCCCTGCCATGTGCGGTCACCAAGGTCGAACCTGTGCCCTCGCCTGTCCATTCGGCTCGCTCCTTCGCCGGCTTCGCGCCGTCAAGTCACTGCGGCCACGTCGTCTCCGGGTAGATGCGGTTGCACCTATCCCACTGTTGTAATTACAACAGTGTCATCATGGCTCGTGACTGGGGGGGGGCGCAAGCCCCACCGCCGAGCAGACTGATCGCCGTGCGCTTGGAGGCGATCACCGGCGACATCACCGCCCTGGAGGTCGACGCCATCGTCAACGCCGCCAACGAGTCGCTGCTGGGCGGTGGCGGGGTCGACGGGGCCATCCACCGGCGGGCCGGTCCCCAGCTGGTCGAGGCCTGCCGGGCGCTCGGCGGGTGCCCCACGGGCGACGCCAAGGCCACGCCGGGCTTCGGCCTACCGGCCCGCTGGGTCGTCCATACCGTCGGCCCCGTGTGGCGGGGCGGTACCGCCGGCGAAGCCGACCTGCTGGCGTCGTGCTACCGACGCTCCCTCCAGGTGGTCGACGAGCTGGGCGCCCGGTCGCTGGCGTTTCCGGCCATCTCGACAGGGATCTACGGCTACCCGCCCGAGCAGGCCGCGGCGATCGCCTTCGAGACGGTGTCGGAGTCGGCGTCTGCGTGGGCCCACCTCGAGGAGGTCACCCTGGTTGCCTTCGACGACGCCACGTTCGCCCTCTACCGCCGCCTGCTGGGAGGCGTCGGCTGATGCCCGGTCCCACCGGGATAGCCCTGCTGGTGATCGGCCTCGGACTCCTCTCCCTTCCTATTGCCGCCATCATCGACGCCGCCCGCCGGCCCGCCGTGCAGTGGACCCGGGTCGGTCTCAGTCGCCGGACCTGGATTCTCGTCATGGTGGTGGGGACGATCCTCGGCATCGGCATCGTCGGCGTGGTGGCCGCCCTCGAATACCTCACCTCGGTGCGCCCCAAGCTCCAGATGGCCGCCGAGATGGGCCCCGCCTGACGGTCAGACTCGTCTCGGTCATCCGCGACATGATCGATACTGGCGATCCCTTCGTCACGGCCGTCGCCACCAAAGGCGTCGACGTGGTCGGCGTGGCCCACCTGGGGCGGCGGCCACCGCCCGCCGGCGGACAGCGCTCGAATGGCTCCACCCCGTCTGCGCTGCTCGATGCCGGCGACACCGACGAGATCTGCCGGGGAATCTGCGCCCTCGCAGACTGCTGACTCGCCTACTCCGGTAGGTTGCAGACAGCCTCGACGTTGTTGCCGTCGGGATCTCGGACGAAGGCGCCGTAATAGGCGGGGTGGTATTCGGGGCACATCCGTGGTTCCCGCAGGACTTCGGCGCCGGTTCCCACGGCGGCGTCGAAGAACGCCCGCACGCCTGCCCGGTCGGGCGCCGAAAAGGCGATGTGAGACTCGCGGAAGCCCTCACCGGTGGTCCGGGGCCCAGCCAGAAATCGGGCATCGGAGCAACGCCGAAACCGACGACCTGGCCGAAGTCCATCAACCGGGAGCCGCCGAGCGGGCCGAGAACGGTGTCGTAGAAGGCGGCGCTGGTCGCCACGTCGGCGCACTGGATGGATACGTGGTCGAGCATGAGGTCAACCAGTGTTGCGGAGGCCGGCGGCGATGCCGTTGATGGTGACCAGCAATCCTCGGCGCAGCATGGGGTCGGGCTCATCGGCCTGTCGCCACCGGGAGAGCAGGTTGACCTGGAGGTGGCTGATGGGGTCGAGGTAGAGATCGCGCACGCGGAGGGTGCGGCCCAGGGCAGGTTGGCGCTCGAGAAGCCTGTCCTGGCCAGTGACGGCCAGGACCTCGGCGACGGTGAGGTCGTACTCGGTCTGGATGACGTCGAAAAGGTAGTGCAGCGCCGGATCGACGAGGCGGTCCACGTAGAGGCGGGCGATGCCGAGGTCGACCTTGGCCAGCACCATCTCCACGTTGGAGATGAAGGTCCGGAAGAAGTGCCACCCGCCGTACATCTCGGCCAGGGCCCCGAAACCCTCGGAGGCCCGGGCGGCAGCAAGGCCCGACCCCACACCGAACCACCCGGGAACGATCTGGCGGGATTGCGTCCACGCGAAGACCCACGGGATCGCCCGCAGGCCCTCGAAGTCGGCTCCGGGGGCGCGCCGGGCCGGGCGGGAGCCGATGTTCAGCTCGGCGAGCTCCTCCACCGGTGTCGACGCCCGGAAGTACCCGGCCAGGCCGGGTTCGGCCAGGAGCGACCGGTAGGCGGTGGCGGCCGATGCGGAGACGACATCCATGGTGGCGTCCCACCGGTCGAGCACGTCGTCCGCCAACCGGGAGGTGCGGTGCAGGACCACCGCCTCGGCCACCGCGGCCAGGGCCAGGTCGAGGTTGTGACGGGCCAGGCTGGGAAGCAGGTATTTGTCGGAGATCACCTCCCCCTGCTCGGTGAGCTTCATCGGTCCCTGGAGCACGCCGAAAGGCTGGGCGAGGACGGCATCGTGGGTGGGGCCCCCGCCCCGTCCGACGGTGCCCCCGCGGCCGTGGAAGAGACGCAGGAGCACCCCGTGGCACCGGGCCGTGTCCCGGAGCATGCGTTGCGCCTTGTGAATCTTCCACTGGGAGGCGACGACGCCGGCGTCCTTGTTGGAGTCCGAGTAGCCGAGCATCACCTCCTGGACGTCGCCGCGCATGGCGACCACGGCCCGGTAGGACGGATCGTACAGCAGGCGGTCGACGATCTCTCCGGCCGAGTCCAGCTCCTCCGCCGTCTCGAGGAGCGGGACGAACCCGATGCGGGCGACACCGCGGTGCACGTCGACCAAGCCGGCCTCTCGGGCGAGAACCACGGCGGCGAGGACGTCGTGGGGCCCTTTCGTCATCGACACGATGTAGCTCTCCACTGCGTCCGGGCCGAACCGGTCGAGCACCGAACGCAGCGTCGTGAACTGTGCGTAGGTGTCGGCGGCCTGGCCGTCGAGCGCGGGGATCGGCCCCAGGAGCGGGCGCCGGCTTCGTAGCTCGGCGCTCAGCAGGGCGAACCGTTCGGGGCCGTCCAGCGACGAGTAGGGCCGGTCGGACTCGGCCAGGCCGTCGAACGCCGCGCCCACCGCGGCGTGGAGGCGTTCGGCGTGCTCGCGGATGTCGAGGGTGGCGAGCTGGAACCCGAACGCTGTCACCGAGCGCATGATCCGGGACAGTGATCCGCTGGCCACGAGTTGGCCCCGGTTGGCCATAAGTGACTCGCGCATGAGCTCGAGGTCGGCGTACAGGGCGGCGGCATCGGGGTACTCGGACCGGACCACGATTGCGCGTCCTTCGGCCAGACGTACCCGGGTGTTGCGGAGGCGCTGAGCGATGAACGAGGCCTTCAGGCGATAAGGCTCCTCGGCGTTGAGCTTGCCGTAGCGGGACACGATCTCGGGCAGTAGGTCGGCGTCGGCCATCATGCTGGTCCGCAAATCGTCGGACACGGCGGTGATCTGGGTCGACGAGCTGAGCTCGGTGATGAGGGCGTCGATGTCGGCCAGGAGCATGCCGATCCCCAGGTGGTGCTGCTGGGCGAGGACGGCCTCCGTCACCTCCGGGGTGACGTTGGGGTTGCCATCGCGGTCGCCTCCGACCCAGCTCCCGAACCGCACCGGCGTCGCACCCGGCGGAAACTCCACTCCCAGATGCCTCACCTGGCCGACGAAGTCGTCGACCACTCGGGGTACGACATTGCGCGCCAGGTCGTCGAGGTAATAGTTCACCGCGCTTGCCTCTTGGGCCGGCGTCGGGCGCTCACGACGCAGCTCGTCGGTCTGCCACAGAAGATCGACGAGCTCGGCCATCCGTTCGTCGATGGCCACCTGGTCGGAGCCTCCGCTGCGGCTTCGCACCTCCAACAGCTCACCGATGCCCCGGAGCTTGGTGAGCACCGACCGGCGGGCCACCTCGGTGGGATGGGCGGTGAACACCGGCCGCAGCTCGATCCTGCCCACCGAGCGAACCAACTCGGCGACGGCTTCGGGGTCCGACGCCACCCGACCGGCCATCTGGCCGATGGCGCTCCCGTTCTCGACTCTGAGCCGGTCGAGGGCGGCGGCCCGGTGCACCTGCTCGGCGGTGTTGGCCAGGAGGAAGTACGAGGTGAAGGCCCGGGCCAGCCAGATCGTGGTGGGCAGGTCGGCCTCGCCCAGCGCGTCGGCCATGTAATGGGCGCCACCCACCTGGCGACTCTTACGGCTGAGGCCCCGCACCTGTTCGACCAGCTCGAGCAGCTCGGGGCCGACCTGGCGTACCAGCGTCTGGCCGAGCAACGAGCCCAGCAACCTCATGTCGGCCCGGAGGGCGTTGTCGAGTTCCATCTCGACGCTCACGGGCAGAGGAGGAGAGCGGGCGCTACAGGTGCTCGGCCGCGGCGGCCTGCACGGTCGCCGTGATGGTGTCCCAGTCGGCCCCGGGCTGGCGGGTGATGGTGACGAAGTCGTTCACGCCGAACAACGATGCCGCCCCGCCGCCGGCGAACACTGCGGCCGCGAAGGGGTGGTCGGCGGCGGCTTCGGCGTTGGCGAAGTTGATGGTGCTCGGAAGACGCACGTCGAGGGTGTACTTCATGGCATTGGGATTCGGGGTGGGGGTGGGGCTCGCGGTTGCCATCGGACACCGATCGTAGGCGACCGGCGGTACCTTGGCGTCCGTGGCCAGCGACGACCCCACGATGCGCTTCGCCGAGCTCGTCCAGGGCCCCGAGGACGAGTTCGACCTCGACGAGGCCGCCCTGCTCGTGGCCGCCCACGCCTACCCCGATCTCGACATCGACTTCGAGCTCGAGCTTCTCGACGGCATTGCCGAAGGGTGCCCATCCCGGGACCTCGACGGTTGGCGTCGCCACCTGTTCGAAGGGTTGGGCTTCACGGGCAATGTCGCCCACTACTACGACCCCGACAACTCGTTCCTCAACGTGGTCGTGCGCCGGCGGGTGGGCCTGCCCATCACCCTGTCGGTGCTGGGCATCGCCATCGGCCGCCGCCTGGGCCTGAATCTGGTCGGCGTGGGCCTGCCCGGCCATTTCCTGTTGCGCCACGACGTCGCGGGCGAGCCGCCGGTGTTCGTCGACCCCTTCGCCGGCGGCCGGGTTCTCGATCGAGCCGGGTGCATCGAGCGCTTCAAGGCCGTCAACGGACTCGATGCCCCCTTCGTCGAGTCCTACCTCGATCCCGTCGGGCCCCGGGCCATCCTCGGTCGGATGCTGGCCAACCTCCGGGCGATCTACGCGTCCCAGGGTGATCTCGACAGCCTGGCCTGGGTCTTCGCTCTGCGGCTGGCCATCCCCGGAACGCCGGCCATCGAGCGCCGGGAGCTGGCCCGGGTGCTCGGGTCGACCGGCCAGTTCGTCGAGGCCGCCGAGGTCCTGGAGGGCCTGGCCGTCGCCCTGCCCGCCATGGAGGCGGCCCTGGAGGCCGAGGCCCTGGCGCTGCGCGCCCGCCTCAACTGACGGGAGGCCTACCCCCTGTTCTCAGCGAACCCACAGCAAGAGGGTCCACGATGGAGTGGTGACGGCCACGCAGAAAACGCGCATCCTGGTGGTGGACGACGAGCCCAACATCACCGACCTGGTGGGTACGGCCCTGCGGTACGAAGGGTTCGACGTGGAGGTGGCGGCCGACGGAAGAACGGCGTTGGCCAAGGGTCAGACCTTCCGGCCCGAGCTCATGGTGCTCGACGTGATGCTCCCCGATCTCGACGGCTTCGACATCGTCCGCCGGCTGCGCAACGAACGACTTCCCCTCTCGGTCGTCTTCCTCACCGCCCGGGACGGAACCGAGGACAAGGTCAACGGCCTCACTCTCGGCGGCGACGACTACGTGACCAAGCCCTTCAGCATCGAGGAGCTGGTCGCCCGCATCCGGGCTGTGCTCCGCCGGACGCGCGGTGACGAGGTCGGCGGTTCGGCCCGGCTCTCGTTCGCCGACCTGGAGATGGACGAGGACACCCGCGAGGTGTGGCGGGGCGAGACTCGGGTGGAACTCACGGCCACCGAGTTCAAGCTGCTCCGCTACCTGCTGCTCAACGCCCGGCGAGTGCTCTCCAAGGCGCAGATCCTCGACCATGTGTGGGAGTACGACTTCGACGGTGATGCCAACGTGGTCGAGACCTACATCAGCTATCTGCGCAAGAAGGTGGACCAGGTGGAGCCGCGTCTGATCCACACCGTTCGGAGTGTGGGCTACACGTTGCGGCTTCAGGCCGGGTAGGCGGCCTTTGTCGTTACGGAGCCGCCTGCTGCTCGTCGTGTTGGGGCTGGTCATCATCGGCCTCGCTGCCACCGACTTCGTGACCTATCGGGCCTTGCGCTCGTTCTTGCTCGACCGGGTCGATCAGCAGCTCGTGGCCGCCCGCAACCCGGTGGCAATCCAGTTGTTCGGGAGCCGGGGTAAGACCCAGCCCGTCAGCGATGCTCTCATCCCCGCCGGCACTTATGCCGCGGTCATCGACACCGAGAGCAAGATCGTCAGAAGCCGCCTGTTCACCTACCCCGACCAGGTGATGGCCGACCCCGCCCTCCCCAAGTTCGACGACAACGACCTGGCCCGCAACTCGGTGTTCGGCGTTGGCAGCACCAAGGGTTCGAAGACCTACCGGGCCCAGGTCAGCACTCTCGACGGCGAGGGCAACCACCTGGTCATCGCCATCCCCCTCGGCGACGTCACCCAGACCCTGCACCGGCTGTTGTTCATCGAGGCGCTGGCCAGCGGGCTCATCGTGGTGCTGGTGGGGGGAGCGGCCCTGGTGCTCGTTCGTGCCGGACTGCGGCCGCTGGAGGACATCGGCGATGTGGCCGGCGCCATCGCCGAGGGCGATCTGAGCAAGCGGGTGCCCAGGGCCGAGGAGCGCACCGAGGTCGGCCGCCTGGGGCTTTCCCTCAACGCCATGTTGGGCCAGATCCAGTCCGCGTTCGTGGCCAGGCAGGCGTCCGAAGACCGCCTCAGACGGTTCGTCGCCGACGCCTCGCACGAGCTGCGGACCCCGCTCACGTCGATCCGCGGCTATGCCGAGCTCTTTCGCCGGGGGGCGGCCGAACGACCGGCCGACCTGAAGAAGGCCATGCGCCGCATCGAGGAGGAATCGGTCCGCATGGGCGTTCTCGTCGATGACCTGCTCCTTCTCGCTCGCCTCGACCAGGGGCGGCCCCTCGAGCGGGGCCCCGTCGACCTGGTGCGGGTGGCCGCCGACGCCGTCGACGACGCCCGGGCCGTGGCGCCCGGTCGGGCCGTCAGCCTGGACGCCCCCAACAACGTGGTCATCGAGGGCGACGAGCTGCGCCTCCGCCAGGTGGCCGCCAACCTGCTGGCCAACGCGTGCCAGCACACACCGGCCGACTCACCCGTGGTGGTGCGGGTGATCACCGGCGACGGCGACATGGTCCTGGAGGTGGCCGACAGCGGCCCCGGTCTCGAGCCCGCCGCCGCCCAGAAGGTGTTCGAACGATTTTACCGGGCCGACCCGTCTCGGACCCGATCAGCGGGCGGGAGCGGACTCGGCCTCTCCATCGTGGCCGCCATCGCCGAGGCCCACGGCGGGCGGGCCACGGTCGACTCCACGCCCGGCGTCGGCGCCACCTTCCGGGTGGTCCTGCCCCTCACCCAGGGATCCGACCACGGCCGACCCGCCGACAGCTTCGCCGTGTCGCCGTCGACCGAGTTGCCGTCGACGGAGACAACCCCGGAGCGCGCGACCCTGCAGCCCGAAACCCCGGAGCGGGCGACCCTGCAGCCCGAAACCCCGGAGCGGGCGACCCTGGAGCCCGAAGTCCCGGAACCCGAGGCGGCCGGCTCGGTGCCGGTCGTCTCGTCGGTCGCAGCCCCTCCCCCCCCTCCGCCTCCGAAGCCAGCGGCACCCGACACCGCCGATCAGGCGGGCCAGACCTAACCGAAGTCGCCGCCGCCGAAGTCGCCGCCGCCGAAATCACCGCCGCCGCCGAAATCCCCGCCGCCGAAGTCCCCTCCCCCGAAGTCCCCTCCCCCGAAGTCGCCGCCGCCGTCTCCACCCCCGTCACCGTCGCCGCCATCGCGATCGTCGTCGTCCCGGTCCCCGTAGTACCCACCCCCGTAGCCGCCGCCGTAGCCGCCGTACCCCCAGCCGCCGCCCATCATCTGGCCGAGCATCAGGCCGGTGAACAGGCCGCCGCCGCCGCCGAACCACCCACCGCCCCCGTAGAAGCCGCCGGTATACCCGACGTAGGTGGGGGCGCCCTGTTGGTCGACGCTGATTGCCGGCTCGTTCCTCCGGCCCGGTTGGGTGAGCAGGGGCGGCGGAGGAGGCGGCTGGCGACCATCGATCCGGGCCCGGGCCCGGGTCATGGCGTAGCGGCCCTCCTCGATCACCCTTTCCACCCGCACCAGGTCCACCTTGTCCCCCGTGTGGCCCATGGCCGCCTGGGCAGCCTGGTGACGGGCCACGCCGGCGTCGTAGTCGTCCCGGGCTTCGGGGTGCAACGTGACCTCGGACTCCAGGGCGATCACGTCCTCGGACAGCACCGACAACTCGGCGTCGAGTTGGCGCCGCTCGGCCTCCTCGGTCTCCCGAGCCTCCTTCTGCCGCTGGAGGCGACGCTTCCGCGACCAGAAGAACAGCCCGCCACCACCGAGGCCGAGAAGAGCTAGGAACACGACGGTACCGCTGCTCACACCCCCGCTGTCGGAGCTCTTGGCCGAGGCCGTACCAGAGTTGCTGTTGCTCCCTGAGCCGCTGTTGCTGCGCGCCGACGCCTGGTCGACCCGGTCGACGAAGTCCGACAGCACGGCGGCAGGACCGTCGGCCGACCTGGCCTGGAACGAGGTGGTGGCAAGGGTGGCGGCCGTCCCCTTCGGCAGCGCGTTGCTCCCGGCCCGGAAGCTCTTGCCCGCCAGCACCGCGTAGGTGCCCTTCAGGCCCACCTGCTTGGCCAGCGCCGTCACGACCTGGCTGGCATCGCCCGCCGACGCGGGCAGCACGGCCACGAAGATGGGAGAGCCGCCGTTGCGGATGCGGGCGCGTAGGTCGTCGGCCGCCCCCGCGGTGATGGCCTGCTCCGCCCCGCCGTCGACGTACACCGGATCACTTCGTAGCGCTTGGGCCGCCTTGTCGACGGCGGTCTGGGCCGCAGCCGGGCCGGCCAGGCCGACAACGAGGACGGGCACGAGAGCGATCCACCATCTGCGCATGAGGAAAGTGTCACACGCCGGCCGCCACAACCTCGTTCTGGTCGGGGTTGAGGGCGGCCGGTCGGCAGGCAACCCCACCCGAACCGTAGGGTG
>JBBSHU010000002.1:0-67620 GCA_038232455.1 Acidimicrobiales bacterium | reverse complement strand
GGATCCTCCGGCGGAGAAATTTCCGCTGAGCTCTTGTCAACCGCGGGTCGACAGGAGCATTATCGCAACAAGAAGGTTTCATATAGGAAGGATGTCGACATGCCGGTCGCGCTGATCACAGGAGCGTCACGAGGGCTGGGCCTGGCCCTGGCCCAGGTCCTGGCCGCACGGGACTGGGATCTGGTGGTCGACGCCCGGGGGGTCGATGCCCTCGAGGCGGCCGCAGCGTCGCTGGCCGGCACGGGGCGGGGCGAGGTCTTCGCCGTCGCCGGCGACGTGGTCGACCCCGGCCACCGCCGCCAGCTCGTCGATGCCGCCCGCGCCCGCGGACGCCTCGACTTGCTCGTCAACAACGCCAGCATCCTCGGTCCGAGCCCTCAGCCGGTCCTGGCCGACTACCCGATGGACGTCCTCGAACGCGTCTACGCCGTGAACGTCATGGCGCCCCTCGCCCTTGTGCAGCTCGCCCTGCCCTGCTCGGAGCCGCCACTGCCTCAGGCCGCCAGGCCGGCGCGTCAATCCTCAACGTCACGTCCGACGCCGGGGTCGAGGGCTACGAGGGGTGGGGTGGGTACGGCTCGTCCAAGGCCGCCCTCGAACAGTGGAGCAGGGTCCTGGCCGCCGAGCAGCCGGGCCTGCGGGTGTGGTGGGTCGACCCCGGCGACATGCGCACCCAGATGCACCAGGAGGCGTTCCCCGGCGAGGACATCTCCGACCGCCCGTTGCCCGACCAGAGCGTGAACGGCCTCCTGCGGCTGATCGACGAGGGACTGCCCAGCGGTCGTTACCGCACGAGTGACCTGGTGCCGGCCGACGGCCTGGTGCCCGCCGAGGCCGAGGCATGACCCCGCCCGCCGGCGGCGTCGCCGGGCCTTCTTCGGTCAGCCCCATCGTCGAGGTTCCCGGGAGTCGGATCACCGTCGGCGCCTCGGTCGCCGCCGGACCTTCCTCGCCCGAGGTGGTGGCCTTCGACCTCCCCCGGGATCATGAGGCCACCGAGCCGCCCGAGGTGCGGGGCCGGGGCCGCCACGATGTGCGCCTGATGGTGGCTTGCAAGCAGCAGGGGAGCATCACCCATCGTCGCTTCTCCGACATCGTCGACGTCCTGGCGCCCGGAAACCTGGTCGTCGTCAACACATCGGGCACCGTGGCCGCCGCTCTCGAGGCCGTGCGGGCCGACGGCACCCTCCTTCGCCTGCACCTGTCCGGCCGCCTGCCGGGTGAACGGTGGCTGATCGAGCTGCGCACGCCCGACGGCATCGGAAGCCTGCCGTTCTCCGATGGGCGGATCGGCGAGGTCGTTCGCCTGCCCGCCGGAGCCAGTGCCCGATTGACCGAGGCGTGGGCTCCCGCCGACCGGCGGTTGTGGGTCGCGACCCTCGACCTGGGGGCGCCGCTCGCCGCCTACCTCGGCGTCCACGGCTCGCCCATCCGCTACGGGCACGTGACCCGGCCGTGGCCGTTGGCCGCCTACCGCACCGTGTACGCCGACGAGGACGGCAGTTCGGAGATGCCGAGCGCCGGTCGGGCGTTCACGCCCGAGCTGATCACCGCCCTGGTGGCCAAGGGGGTGGGTGTGGCCCCGGTTGTGCTCCACAGCGGCGTGTCCTCGCCTGAGGCCCATGAAGCCCCCGCCCCCGAGTGGTTTCGGGTGCCGGCCGCCACAGCCCGCTGGGTCGGCCACCCGGGAGGGTGGCGGGGCGGTGGTGGCGGTGGGGACCAGCGCCGTACGGGCCCTCGAATCCCAGGCCGACGCCGACGGTCGGGTTCAGCCGGGCGAAGGCTGGACGGAGTTGGTGATCGGGCCGGAGCGCGGCGTCCGGGTCGTCGACGGCCTGCTGACCGGCTGGCACGAACCACAGGCGTCGCACCTCCGCCTCCTCGAGGCGGTGGTCGGGCGGCCGTTCCTACGCCGCTGCTATCGCGAGGCCCTCGCCCACGACTACCTCTGGCACGAGTTCGGCGACCTGTGCCTGCTCCTTCCCGGACGCTAGATGTCACACCCCGTCGGTAGGGTGCGGCCGACCGCCGACATCGACGAACCCCGCCCTTGGGGTGGATGTGCCAGAGGAAGTGGAGAGCCACCATGGATGACGTTTCGGTCATCAGCTGCGACGACTGCGTGATGCAGCACACGACCGAGTGCGACGATTGCGTCGTCACGTTCATCTGCGGCCGGGAGCCCGACGAGGCGGTGGTCATCGACGTGGCCGAGGCCCGCGCCGTGCGCCTGCTCGGCGAGGCGGGCCTCGTGCCCCGCCTACGCCAGGTGCTGCGTCACGGCTGAACCGTCCTAAAGAATTGCCGAACCATCCTCAATTGACTGAGGAGTGAGTGCTACCGTCCCGGCAAGAGGCCCGAGAGGTGCGGGCCGCTGAGAAAGCAGGAGCCCGGGTGCGAAAGCTCCACCTCGTCGGATTCACCTCCGACCGCAAGGGGCTCATTTTCAGTGCCCGTCGAGGTTCGAAGTCGGGCGGTTTCGTCGTCGCCCTCGAGGACGGGTTGATCGAGACCGTCACGGCTGAGCAGCGGCGCGCCGAAGGTGGCGATGCGGAGGCCCACATCGACGACCTGGCATCGGGCGCTGATCGTCACCCCCGACAGGAGAGCACGCTCACGCCGCGCGAGATGCAGGCCCGCCTGCGAGCGGGTCGCTCCATCGCCGAGGTCGCCGCCGAGGCTGAGGTCGATCCCGAGTGGGTCGAGCGCTTCGCCGTGCCCATCCTGGCCGAACAGGCCCAGATCGTGGAGCTGGCGCGCACGCTCACCTACAACAAGTCCCGGCGGGGGCCGTCGGCGGAGCCTCTCGGACCGTCGGTGGCCGAGAACCTGATCGATCGCAGCGTCGTGCTGATGGACGACGCCTTCGACGCCGCCTGGACCGCCAACCAGCTGCACGACGTGGTGTGGGCCGTGCACCTGCGCTACCGCTCGCGGGGTCGTGACCAGGAGGCGACCTGGGAGGTGAACGTGGCCACGGGACAGCTCACCAGCCGCAACCGCCTGGCCTCCACTCTCGGTTATGTCGACGAGCGGCAGCGCCGCTCGTCCCGCCGCCAGCCGGGCCGGGCCGACGACGAGGTTCCTGAGCCCGATCAGAGCCGACGTTCCGGGACCCGCCCGGCGACGTCCCCCAGCCGGCGCCGGCCCCGTGGCGCGTCGGCGACGACAGCCGGCGCGTCCGTCGGGAAGTCCCGCTCCAGGGCACCGGCACCGACAAGGGCAAGGGCCGCCAGGTCCACCACGGCAAAGGCCCAGTCGCCCACCAGAGTCACTAGAGCCATGGGCTCGAAGGCAACCAAAGCAACCAAGGCGACGAAGGGAACCAGGGCGACGCCCGGGACAGCCAAGGCGACCAAGGCCACCGGAGCGACCAAGGCAGCCAAGAAGGCCAGGCCCACCAAGGCGGCGAAGGCCTCCAAGACGGCCAAGAAGGCCAAGCCCACCAAGGCGGCCAAGAAGGCCAAGCCCACCAAGGCGGAGGCGGCAAGGGAGCCCAGAGGCCCCCGCATGCGATCCACCGCCACCCAGGCGGCGGTGGCCGACGCGCCCCGGCTCCGCATCGGCACTGACGGTTCGCCCCTGGCCGGAGCGGTGGGCAACGGCCGCCCCTCCGCAGCGCGGGGATCGGACGGAGCGAGCGCGGCGGCTCCGTCACGAGTCCCCATCAACCGGCTGGCGAACACCCGGGTGGCGGCCAGCCGGGCCGCAGCAGGCCGGCTGTCCGGCGACCGCCGGGCCGCCAACCCCGTGCCCAGCGCCGTCGACGCGCCCGTGCTACCCGACCGGCGGCCCCGTCCGGCGACCCGGCAGGCCCCGGCCACCTCGGCTCCGGCCACCTCCGACCTTGCCGGGCCGGATCCCGAACCCCTCGGCCTACCCGACTTCATGATGCCCCCGGCGACCTCACGACCGGCGGCGGACCCTCCCGCGCCGGAGCCGGTGGCCGACGACGGCCACTTCGGGAAAGCCGGCGGGCCATCTGAGCCTCCCGGGTTGCTGCAGTTCGACGACTTGCTCGAGTCGGTCGACTTCGACGATCCGGCCAAGGCGTACCCCGGTCCCGGCGGCTCTCGTGGCGGCGCCAACCGGTCGCCAGGCTCGGTACCGACGGACTCGACCATCACGCGGATCCCGCGCCCGCTGTCGGCCTGGCCCATGGGCGCCGGCTGATCGCTGTCCCGGGCCGGTGACCCATCTGTTGGTCACCAACGACTTTCCTCCCAAAGTCGGCGGCATCCAGTCGTACCTGTGGGAGCTGTGGCGGCGGTTGCCGCCGGAACGGGTGGTGGTGGCCACGACCCCTCACGCCGGCGACCGGGAGTTCGACGCCGGCCAGCCCTTCAGGATCGTGCGGCTGCCCGACCCCGTCCTCCTGCCCCACCCCGGATTGGCCCGGCGGATCCGTGACCTTGCCGCCGAGGTCGGGGCAGGTTTGGTGATCCTCGACCCCGCATTTCCTCTCGGGCTCCTCGGGCCGCACCTCGGCTGTCGTTACGCGGTGATCGTCCACGGCGCCGAGCTCACCGTGCCCAGCCGGCTGCCCGGCACTCGAGGCCTGATGCGCCGGGTCCTGCGGGGGGCTGAGCTCGTCGTGGCCGGAGGGGGGTATCCGGCGGATGAGGTCCAAAGGGTGGCCGGAGCCGATGTGCCTCTCAGCCTGGTCCCCCCCGGTGTCGACCTGGAGCGGTTCCGGCCCCTCGACGCCGACGAGCGAGCGAAGGCCCGGATCGACGCCGGGCTCCCGGTGGGAGGCCGGGTGGTGCTGGGCCTCAGTCGCCTCGTGCCGCGGAAGGGCTTCGATGCCCTGGTGGGTGCCGCCGCCCGCCTGGCGCCGACCCGTCCCGACCTGGTGGTTGCCATCGCCGGCACCGGACGCGACCGCGGCCGCCTCGAGCGTCGGGCGGCCGCCGCCGGGGCTCCCGTCCGTTTCCTGGGGCTCGTCCCCGACGAGCGCGTGCCTGGCCTCATGGGCGCGGCCGACGTGTTCGCCGTTCCCTGTCGTAGCCGGTGGGGAGGCCTGGAGCAGGAGGGGTTCGGGATGGTGTTCCTCGAAGCCGCGGCGTGCGGTGTGCCGCCGGTGGCGGGACGCAGCGGCGGGGCCTCGGAGGCCGTGGTCGACGGCCGGACCGGCGCCGTCGTCGACCGTCCCGGCGATCCCGCCGCCGTTGCCTGGGCGCTCGCCCCACTCCTCGACGACGCCGACCTCCGTCACCGGCAGGGAACGGCGGCGCGCCTCCGGGTGGAGGCCGAGTTCGACTGGGCCGGCCTTGCCGGCCGGCTCGGCCAGGCCCTGGAGCGCCACGAATGAAGCGGTCCGACGAACCGAAGCCGCCTGCCGGCGCAGGTGATGCGCCGGGCCTCGGCCTGCGGAAGGCCTCGTGGTGGGGTACGGGCGTCTTCACCGCGACGGCGCTGGCGGCGGCGTTGGTGTCGGGCGTGAGCTCGAACGATGCCTTGACCACGGTGCTGGAGGCGGGGGCCTTCGCCGTGGCCGTGGGCTTGTTCCTCGCCGGCTGCATGCTGTTCCTCGCCGCCTACGCCAGGGGCGTGGCCCGAAGCCGCACCGACGAGGTGGCCGTGACCAATCTCTTCTTCCTCCCCGGCGGGGTCCCGTCCGAGGTGCGCCGAAGTCTCCTCGGATCGCTCGTCGTCCAGGTGATCGTGGCCCTGGGCACGGCCATCGCCCGGCCGTACACGAGCCTGGCCGCAGGTGCTCTCGTGCCCATGTACGGGCTCGGCCTGTGCGGACTGTGGTCGGCGCGCCACGGGACCTTCGCCCCCAGGAAGTCCCCGGCCCGTCCTCCGAAACCCGCCCCCCGAACCAAGGATCGACCCGGCGAGAAGCCCGGTAACGTGAACGGGTCGTGACCCCCGTCAGCACTCCGCTCAGTGGGCCGCCCGGGCCCAGCCGGCCCCGCATCCTGTTGTTCACCGGTAAGGGCGGCGTCGGCAAGACCACGGCCTCGGCGGCCACCGCCCTGGCCTGTGCCGATGCCGGCCAGCGGACGATCGTGCTGTCCACCGACCCGGCCCACTCGCTGGCCGACGCCTACGACGTGGCCCTCGGCCCCACCCCCACGAGCGTCGCCCCTGGGCTGTGGGGTCAACAACTCGACGCCCACCTGCGCATGGAAGAGGCATGGTCGGACATCCAGGCCTACGTCGTCGCCATTCTCGGGTGGGCCGGCATCGACGCCATCGAGGCCGAGGAGCTGGCGGTGATCCCCGGTCTCGACGAGATCTTCGGCCTTAGCGACATCAAGGCGTTCGCCGCCTCGGGCGACTGGGACGTGATCGTCGTCGACTGTGCCCCGACAGCCGAGACCATCCGCTTCCTCTCCCTTCCCGACGTGCTGTCCTGGTACATGGAGCGCATCTTCCCGGTGGAGCGCAAGGTGGTGCGCGCCGTACGGCCGCTCCTGTCCCGGATGACGACCATGCCCGTGGCCGGCGAGGAGGTGTTCGACGCCGCCCGCCGGTTCTACGACCGCCTCGACGGCGTTCGGGAGCTGCTCACCGACGGCACCCGCACCAGCGTGCGCCTGGTCGTGAATCCCGAGCGGATGGTGGTTGCCGAAGCCCGCCGCACCTACACCTACCTCTCCCTGTTCGGCTACCGCACCGACGCGGTCATCGCCAACCGCCTCCTGCCCGACGCCGTTACCGACCCGTGGTTCTCGGACTGGAAGGCCACCCACGCCGAGCACATGGCCACCATCACCGATGGGTTCGCTCCTCTGCCGATACTTCGGGCCGAGCTGGCGGCCACCGAGGTCGTGGGTGTCGAGCGGCTCCGTCGCTTTGCCGAGGCGCTCTATGCCGGGCTCGACCCCGCCGCCGTCCTGCACGAGGGTGATCCTCTACGCATCGAGCGACGGGGCAGCCGCTACGTCATGTCCCTCGAGCTGCCGTTCGCCGAGGCCGGCGACCTCGAGGTGGGCCGGCGCCACGACGAGCTGTTCGTTCGGGTGGGAACCTACCGGCGGGCCATCGTGCTTCCCGATTCGCTGCGGCGCCGCCCCGTCGACGCCGCCCGCATGGCCGACGACCGTCTGGAAGTGTCCTTCGGGCCGAGCCCGGCAGCGTCTGCCACGGCTCAGGAGGCGGCGGGAACCTGATGGTCGCCACGTCCGACGGGCCCGACGATGACGACGAGCGGGTGACCGGTGACGCCGCCGAAGGCGAGAGCGACCCTGGCCACGACGTGGTGGTTCATCTCCAGGCTGCGGCCTTGGAGGTCATCGCCGCCGTCCGGGCCGTCCTCGACGCGGCCGAGGGGGTGGTGCGCGATCCGGCGGCGGTGGTGACGCTGGCGTCGTCGCTGGCCGCCCGGGCCCGTCATGGTCACGACGAGAGTATGGGGGACGACTCCGAAGGCTCGGGGGGTGTCCAGCACATACCCGTGTCCTGAAAGTCGACTGAAGGAATTGAACTGCGGCCCAGATGGTGCGGAGACGGCGGTCAACGGTTACAAAGGACGGATGATCGCGCAGGACCAGACCAAGCCTGGGGGCCCGCCGGTCGAGGGCCGCAAGAAGGGCCGCTGGCATCCCGAGACATTCGTCTGCGCCTTTCGAGGCCATCGTGCTCCCGCCGCCGATGTCCGCCACCTGCGCCCCGACGACTGGTTGGTGGGAATTGAGGCGACGGTTGGTGGCCATCTCGCCCGTTGTCTGCGCTGTGACGCCTGGGTGCTGGCCGACCCCGTAGTCGCCACCAACGACGACCTGGGCGACGCCGACCTGGAGGTACCCGAGCGGGGAAAGAAGTTGCGCGACTCGCTGATCCTCAAGGCCATCGCCGTCGACCGGGGTATTCACTCGTTCGTGTTCGCGCTGTTGGCCGTGGGCCTGCTGTTTCTTCGCTGGGACCTCGTCAGCCTCCAGGACCAGGCCCGGGCCCTCGTCGACAATGCCAACAACGGCTTGGCGGGAACCGGGCAGGCCACCAGTCGCAGCTTCTTCCTCAAAGAGCTCGACCGCCTGATCGGCCTCGACCCCAAGACGCTGCGCCTCCTGCTGTTCACCGCTGTCATCTACGCGGTGATCGAAGGGGTGGAGGCGGTCGGGCTCTGGCGGGGGCGGCGGTGGGCCGAGTACCTCACCGCCCTGGCCACCGCCGGCTTCCTGCCCTTCGAGATCGACGAGCTGCTCAACAAGGTGAGCCTGGGCCGGGTGATCGCCCTGGTCCTGAACCTGGCCGTGCTCGTCTACCTGGTCTGGGCCAAGCACCTGTTCGGTATCCGTGGCGGTGCCGCCGAGGACGCCGACGAGCTTGAGGCAGGGGAGAAGCTTCCCGTACTGGCCGGCCAGGCCACTCCCGTCGAGAAAGGAAACTCCTGATGGCCACATTGGCGTTCTGCGGATTGGGGCGGATGGGCGGACCCATGGCATCCCGCCTGTTGGAGGCGGGCCACGACCTGGCGGTGTGGAACCGCTCTCCGGAGCGGGCCTCCCAGCTTGTCGAACGGGGTGCGCGCCGGGCCGCCTCCCCGGCCGAGGCGGCGGCGTCGGCCGACGTCGTCGTGACCATGCTCGCCACACCCGAGGCGCTCGAGGCCGTCGTGTTCGGTGACGGGGACGGTCGAAATGCCATGGTGGCCGCCGACCGCCAGGGCGGTGGCGGGCTCACATCGGGGCTACGTCCCGGCACCACCCTCATCGAGATGTCGACGGTGGGCCCCGATGCGGTCAAGAGCCTGGCCAAGCGCGTGCCCGACGGCGTGGACGTGCTCGATGCGCCCGTGCTCGGAAGCGTGCCTCAGGCCACCGACGGCAGTCTCAAGATCTTCGTCGGGGGCGCCGACGACGTCTTCGAGCGCTGCCGGGCCATCCTCGAGGTTCTGGGCCGGCCCGTCCGGTTCGGTGCCCTCGGCGCCGGCGCGTCGATGAAGCTGGTGGCCAACTCCACTCTCGGCGCCGTCATGTCCGCCGTAGCCGAGGCCCTGGCCCTGGCCGACGCGCTGGGGCTTGATCAGGCACTCGTGCTCGACACCCTGGCCGAGTCACCTGTCGGAGCGACCGTCGGGTCCAAGCGCGCCTTGATCGAGAGCGGGGAGTACCAACCCAACTTTGCCTTGGCCCTGGCAGCAAAGGACCTGCGCCTGGTCGACGAGGCGGCCCGGGCCGTCGGCATCGAGGCCTGGGTTGCAGCCGCTGCCCGGGCCCACTTCGAGGACGCCGACCGGGCCGGGCTCGGTGACCTCGACTACTCGGCGGTCATCGCCCACGTTCGTGCCAGCAGCGACCCCCGTCCCTCGTTCCTGTCGCGCTGAGGGTCGTCATTGGGCGATGAGCGCGCCAGGAACGCATAGGGCGGGGGTGACCGGCCCGCCGGGGCACAATGGGCCATGGCCGAACAGTCTCCCGATACCAGCATCGTCGCTTTCGTCGCCGGACCGGAGGGGGAGTGGCGGATCGACGGCATCCTCGCTTCCAAGGGTGAGACGCTGCCTCCCGCCGCTCGTCTCGCCGTGGTCGAAGGCGACGGTGTCGACGAGGCCAAGGGCCGGTGGGCGCTCCGGGGGGTGGTGCTTCCCGCCGTCTACACCAACGAGGGCGAGGACGACGCGCTGGCCGCCGAGCAACAGCCCCTGGGCCGGCCCGAGGCGCGCTGCGCGGCACTGATCGCCGTTCGGAAGTCACCGGCCTGGTGGGCCATGTCCCATGACGAGCGCCGAGCCGTGATCGAGGAGAACTCGCACCACATCGCCGTCGGGCTGGAGTACTTGCCGACGGTGGCCAGGCGCCTGCACCATGCCCACGAGCTGAGCGAGCCCTTCGACTTCCTCGCCTGGTTCGAGTACGCCCCGGCCGACCAGGACGCGTTCGACGAGCTTGTCGGCCGCCTCAGGGCAACCGAGGAGTGGTCCTTCGTCGAGCGGGAGGTCGACGTCCGCGTCACCCGTTGAGGACGGCACGCCAGGTCCCGGTTACTACGATCGTGTTCCATGAGTGACAGCTACCCGGGTCGGAGTCCCTATCCCCCGATCGCCTCCTATGCGTTTCTCTCCGACTGCGAGACGACCACGCTGATCGCTCCGAGCGGGAACGTCGAATGGCTCTGCATTCCCCGGCCCGACAGCCCCAGCGTCTTCGGGGCGATGCTCGACCGTTCGGCGGGCGGGTTCCACGTGGGGCCCACCGACGTCACGGTGCCGGCGGGGCGGCGTTATCTCCCCGGCACCCTCGTGGTCGAGACGACCTGGCAGTTGCCCACGGGCTGGCTCATCACCCGTGATGCCCTCTGCATGCGGGCGTGGTACCACGACTCCCACCGGTCTCACAACTACCGTCGGTCACCCACCGACTTCGAGGCCGAGCACGTCCTGTTGCGCACGATCCGATGCGTGAGCGGGACAGCCGAGATCAATCTCACCTGCGAGCCGGTGTTCGATTACGGCCGGCGGTCGGGCCACTGGGACTACCAGGGTGACGGCTACGGCGAGGCCGTGGTTCGTGACGAGGCCGACGAGCTCACGTTGCGCCTGACCACCAACATGCGTCTCGGGTTCGAGGGTCGGGGTGCCCACGCCCGCACCCAGATGCGCGAGGGCATGGACGTGTTCGTCGCCCTGGCCTGGGGTGAGCAGGATCCGCCCACCACCTGGGACGACGCCTACGAACGCAGCTGGCGCACCGCCGAGTACTGGCGCCAGTGGCTCAACCACGGTGAATTCCCCGACCACCCGTGGCGAACCCACCTCCAGCGCAGCGCCCTCACCCTCAAAGGCCTCACCTACTCACCCACGGGTGCGCTGTTGGCTGCGGCCACGACGTCGCTGCCCGAGACGCCGGGAGGCCAGCGCAACTGGGACTACCGCTACAGCTGGATCCGCGACTCCACATTCGCGCTCTGGGGGCTGTACACCCTGGGCTTCGACGCCGAAGCCAATGACTTCTTCTACTTCATCGCCGACGCCTGCGACGGCGATCAACCCCTCCAGATCATGTACGGCGTCGGCGGCGAGCGCCGCCTCGACGAGCAGGTCCTCGACCATCTCAGCGGGTACGAAGGGGCCCAACCGGTGCGCATCGGCAACGGGGCCTACGACCAGGAGCAGCACGACGTGTGGGGGGCGGTCCTCGATTCGGTGTACCTCCATGCCAAGTCGCGCGACTACCTCCCCGAGCGAGTCTGGCCCCTCCTCAAGCTCCAGGTCGAGGCGGCGATCGAGCACTGGCGGAAGCCCGATCGGGGCATCTGGGAGGTGCGGGGCGCACCTCGCCATTTCACCTCGTCCAAGCTCATGTGCTGGGTGGCCGTTGACCGCGGCGCCCGCCTGGCCCGCCTCCACGACGACGACGAACTGGCTGAGTCCTGGGACGAGGTTGCCGCCGAGATCCATGCCGACCTCTGCGAACACGGCGTCGACAAGCGGGGCGTGTTCGTGCAGCACTACGAGACCGATGCCCTTGACGCCTCGAATCTTCTGCTGCCCCTGGTGCGATTTCTCCCGTCCGACGACGAACGAGTGCGAGCGACGGTGCTGGCCATCGCCGATGAGCTCACCGTCGACGGCCTGGTGCTGCGTTACCGGGTGGAGGAGACCGACGACGGCCTGTCGGGCGAGGAAGGCACCTTCGCCATCTGCTCGTTCTGGCTGGCGTCGGCGCTGTCGGAGATCGGCGAGCACGAAAGGGCCCGCGAGCTCTGCGAACGCCTTCTGTCCTTCGCCAGCCCCCTGCTGCTCTACGCCGAGGAGATCGACCCCAGGTCGGGGCGCCACCTGGGCAACTTCCCCCAGGCCTTCACCCACCTGGCGCTCATCAACGCCCTCATGCACGTCATCAAGGCCGAGGGCCGCCAGGACACCCGCCGTTTCGTCACCCCCCACCCCCTCTCGAGCTAGAAGCGACCGTGGCCTGCTGTGGCATCGACCTGGGCGGGACCAAGTGCCTGGGGGTGGTTCTCGACGACGGCGTGATCGTGGCCGAGACGCGCGTGCCCACGCCGAAGGGCACCGATGCCGTCGTGGCCGACCTCGCGGGAGTGGTAGGCGCCCTCGGGGGGGCGTCGGCGCTCCAGGCCGTGTGCGTCGGTGCCCCCGGGTTGGTCGATCGCCACGGTACCCTCCACGTCGCCCCCAACCTGGAGGTCGAGGGTGGCCTCGACCTGCGGTCGGTGCTCGAGGACACCACGGGCCTGCGGGTGACGGTGGAGAACGACGCGACCTGCGCGGCCTGGGGCGAGCGGGAGATGGGGGCGGCGCGAGGGTTCGACGACGTCATCCTCGTCACGCTGGGCACGGGCATCGGCGGCGGGATCATCCTCGGAGGCCGGGTGCACCGCGGGGCCAACGGCTTCGCCGGTGAGGTCGGGCACATGGTGGTCGACCCCGGAGGGCCCCCCTGCCCGTGCGGGCAGCGCGGGTGCTGGGAGCGGTTTTCGTCGGGTAACGGCCTCGGGCGGCTGGGCCGCGAGGCTGCCAAAGCCCAGGGCCCGAGCGGCCCCCTGATCGGGATGGCGGATAAGGGAAATAGGATGGTGGAGCTGGCCGGCGGCAGGGTCGAAGACGTTCGCGGCGAACACGTCACCGCCGCCGCGGCTGAGGGCGACGCCCTGGCCGCCGAGGTCATGGACCGCTTCGCGTGGTGGACGGCACTGGGCCTGGCCAACCTGGTGAACATCTTCGACCCCCAGGCCTTCGTGCTCGGGGGCGGTCTGGTCAGGGCGGGCGAGACGCTCCTCGGGCCCATCCGGACGGCGCTGGCCGACCTGCTCTTCGGGTCGGACCGGCGTCCGGAAGTGGAAATCGTCGCCGCCCTCCTCGGTGAGCGCGCCGGGGCGATCGGGGCGGCACTCCTGGCCGCCGGCACGGGCTAGGCCCGTGCGCGTCGGGATCTCACTACCCCAGTTCCGCGACGACGCCGAGCCCGCTCTCGCCACGGCCAGGGCGGCCGAGCGCGTCGGTCTCGACGGCGTGTTCGTCTTCGATCACCTGTGGCCCCTCGGTCGCCCCGATCGACCGGCTCTATACAGCAACGTCCTGCTCGGCGCCCTGGCCGCCGAGACCGAACGCCTGATCCTGGGCCCTCTCGTCGCCCGGGTGTCGGTGCTGTCCGACGATGTGCTGGTCAACGCCATGCTGACCCTCCAGGCGATGGTGGGGGACCGCCTCCTGGTCACGCTGGGCACCGGCGACAGCGCCAACCGGGCCGAGAACGAGGCCTACGGCGTGGGCTTCGGATCGGTGGATGACCGGGTGGTTGCACTGGTCGGGTGCTGTCTTCGTTTGCGGGGCGCCGGTGTGGCCACCTGGGTCGGCGGCCGGTCCAAGGCGGTGCGCCGGGCCGCGGCCGCCTCCGACGGATGGAATCTCTGGGGCGTCGACGCTCGCGGCTTTGCCGCCGCGGTGACGGGGTTCGACGCGGAGCTCCGCAGCTTTGCCGCCGAGGACGTGGCGACGAGCTGGGGTGGCCAGGTCCTGGTGGGCCGCACGGTCGAGGAGGCTCGCCAGAAGTTGGCCCGCCACGGTGACCGCCCGGGCCTGGTCCATGGCACCGTCGACGACCTCAGCCGCCACCTCGGCGCCCTGGCCGCCACCGGCGCGGCATGGGCCGTGTGCGCTCCCATCGACATCGGGTCCGACCCCCGGGCGGTCGACAATGTCGCCGAGGCGGCCGCCGCGGCCCGGTAGCCTCGCCACGCCGCCAGGCCGAGAGGAACGCAATGGAATTTCGGCGCATCAACGCCCTGCCCCCGTACGTCTTCACCGTCATCGACGGGTTGAAGATGGCCGCCCGGCGCGCAGGTGAGGACGTCATCGACCTCGGCTTCGGCAACCCCGACATCGCCTCTCCCGACGTGGCCGTAGAGAAGTTGGCCGAGGCCGCCCGTAACCCCCGCAACCACAGGTACTCATCGAGCCGGGGCATCCCCAAGCTCCGGGCTGCGGTGTGCGACCTCTACCAGCGCCGCTTCGGCGTCGACCTCGACCCCGACACCGAGGTCATCAACACCATCGGGGCCAAGGAGGGCCTGTCCCACCTCATGTGGGTCCTGCTCGGGCCGGGCGACACCGCCCTGGTGCCGACACCGTCGTACCCGATCCACATCTACGCTCCGCTGTTCGCCGGGGCCGACGTGCGCCAGGTCCGTCTCGGGGAGGGGGAGGACTTCTTCGCCAACCTCATGGACGCGTGGGAGAACGCCTGGCCCCACCCCCGTGTCATCGTCATGTCGTTTCCCCACAACCCCACGACGACGTGCGTCGACCTGGCCTGGTTGGAGCGGATCGTGGCCTTCGCCCGCGAGCACAACGTGATCCTCGTCCATGACTTCGCCTACTCCGACACCGCCTTCGACGGCTATCAGCCGCCGTCGATCCTGCAGGTTCCGGGAGCCAAGGACGTGGCCGTCGAGCTCTACACCCTCACCAAGTCGTTCTCCATGGCCGGATGGAGAGTGGGGTTCTGCGTCGGCAATCCCGAGATCGTCGCCGCCCTGGCCAAGATCAAGTCCTACCTCGACTACGGCACGTTCCAGCCCATCCAGATCGCTGCCATCGTGGCCATGAACGAGGCCCCCGACTACCCCAAGGTGGTCAACGAGATCTACTGGAACCGTCGCAACGCCCTGTGCGACGGGTTGAACCGCATCGGGTGGGAGGTGGAGCGACCCCAGGCCACCATGTTCGTGTGGGCCCCCATCCCCGAGCCCTACCGGGAGATGGGATCGCTCGAGTTCGCCTCGTTCCTCGTACGCGAGGCCAGGGTGGCGACCTCGCCGGGCATCGGCTTCGGGCCGACGGGCGACGGCTACGTGCGCTTCGCCCTCATCGAGAACGAGCAGCGCATCGGCCAGGCCGTGCGCAACCTCCGCCGGGCCCTCACCAAGCTGTAGCAGCCGGTGGCCCTGCAAGTCCGACCTGGTCGTCCACTCGCGGAACAATCGAGGCGATTTGGATGTATCAAATGGGGTATCCCAGATGTCTGTTGGGATGAAGAGGGCGTCCACCAGGACGTTCGGGGGTCTTTCCATGGAGGATTACCGATGTTCGCTCGAGGTGTCGAGCGGCGGCCGCGGCCGGCGCACGACCTGGTCTTGGTGGTGTTCCGGTGTTCGGAGTGTCGGCGTGCCCTCGAACTCGAGCGCGTGGCCGCTGCCGACATCGAGCGTGACGACAACGGCGTCACCGGCTGGGTGGTGTTCACCCATCAGTGCGCGTGTCGCCCCGGCCACCTGATCGTCAGCCGGGCCTGGGCCACTCACCCGGCGTTCGTAGACCTGTTCGGCAGCCAGCCGTGGCTGCCCTACCGGGCGCCCTTCGCCTACGCAGTGGTCGCCGACGACGAGCCCGTCCTCGCCCGCTGGCGTTGGGAGCTGGCCCAGGTGGTCGATGCCGACGAGCTCCTGCTCTTCGTCGACGACGCCCGGACCCGCCCGGCGCCCCTGGCCGGAGAGTAACGCCATCGTCGTCCGTCCGTAACCGGCCGTTCACAACTCGGTCCTAACGTGCGGCCAATGCAGACCTATCTCCTCCGGGTGTGGCTGCCGGACCGTCCCGGTGCCCTCGGTGCCGTGGCCAGTCGGGTCGGTGCTGTCCGGGGTGACCTGGTCGGTATCGACATACTCGAACGCGATGGTGGTCAGGCCATCGACGAGCTGGTGATCCAAGTTCCCGACGAGAGCCTGGTGCCTCTCCTCGTATCGGAGATCAACCAGGTCGACGGTGTCGACGTGGAAGATGTCCGCCAGGCACCCGAGCGGCTCCACGACCCTCGCCTCGATGCCCTGGAGACGGCTTCGGCGCTGGTGGCGGCGACCGGGCCCGCCTCCCTGCTCGACGTGTTGGTCGCCCGGGCCAGGCTCGACTTCGAGACCGAGTGGTCGGCAGTCGTCGAAATCGACCAGCGTCTGCTGCGGGCCTGCGAGGGGGCGCCCCCCCCGCCGGCCTGGCTAATCGCCTTCGTCAACGGGAGCCGATCCTCGGCGGCGGCCGTCTCCGGTGAGTGCGGCCCCGACGATGTCGCCTGGGCCGGACTCTCCGACGGACGCCTCGCCCTGGTCGTCGGCCGCCGCGGCCGGCCCTTTCGGGCCCGGGAGCGTCGCCAAGTCGGAGCGGTCGCCCGCATCGCCGACCACCGGTTGGCCGATCTGGGCTGGGTGGCCGGAGACGTGCGTCTCGACGAAGCGGCTCTCCAGTCGCCGCTGGGCGGCACGAATCTGGGCGGAAGGAATCCGGCCCCTGCTGAGGCGGCGGGGAGCCGGATCGCCTGATCTCGGCCCTGGCGGCGAGCGAGCACTCCCTCCCCCGGAGCGCCTCCCGCCAGGGTTCGAGTCGTCGGACCCACGGGTAGGGTGGCGGCGATGCGCGTCGGGATCCTGACCGGTGGGGGCGACTGTCCCGGGCTGAATGCCGTGATCCGGGCCGTCGTGCGCAAGGCGGAGCGTCATTACGGCGATGAGCTGGTGGGTTTCCGTGACGGCTGGCGGGGAGTCCTCGAGGGCGACGTGGTGCCCCTCGACGTCGAGCGCTGCCGGGGCATCCTCCCTCGGGGAGGCACGATCCTCGGCACCTCCCGGACCAATCCCTACAAGGTCGACGGCGGGCCTGAGCGGGCGGTGGGGTCTCTGCGTGAGCAGCGGATCGACGCCCTGGTGGCCATCGGCGGCGACGACACCCTCGGGGTCGCCCACCGCCTCGGCGACCAGGGCGTGAGCGTGGTCGGCGTCCCCAAGACCATCGACAACGACCTGTCGGCCACCGAGGTCACCTTCGGGTTCCACACCGCCGTGCAGATCGCCACAGACGCCATCGACCGCCTCCACACCACGGCCGAGTCCCACGACCGGGTGATGGTGGTCGAGGTCATGGGTCGCGACGCCGGCTGGATCGCCACCTACGCGGGAATCGCCGGGGGGGCGGCCGAGGTCCTCATCCCCGAGGAGGAGTTCGACATCGACGAGGTGGCCGATCGCCTGCGCCGACGCCACGAGCGGGGTCGCTTCGCCTCCTTGGTCGTGGTGGCCGAGGGAGCCAAGCCCAAGGCGGGCACCATGGTCGTCCAGTCGGGCGACGTCGACCAGTTCGGCCACGAGCGTCTCGGGGGCATCGCCAACGTGGTGGCGGGCGAGATCGAGAAGCGCACCGGGTTCGAGACCCGGGTCACCATCCTCGGTCACATCCAGCGGGGTGGCACACCCACCGCATTCGACCGGGTGCTGGCCACGCGGTTCGGTATCGGCGCCATCGACGCCGTCCACGACAAGGCCTTCGGCCACATGGTGGCCCTTCAGGCCGGCCAGATCGTGCGGGTCCCGTTGGCCGAGGCCGTGGGTGAGTCCAAGACGGTCGACCCCGGGCTCTATCACGGAGTGGCCCAGGAGTTCTTCGGATAGGACCCGGTCCGGTCCCTCGGCCGGCCCTGCTCCTTCCGCCGGCAGGGCCCTCGCGTGTTAGAACCGGCCGACGAAAGGAGGGTCCGATGGAGATCAAGTCCTACGAGCACGGCGTGCCGTCATGGGTCGACCTGGGTACGGCCGACACGGACAAAGCGGCGAAGTTCTACAGCGCTCTCTTCGGCTGGGACGTGCAGGAGGGCTCGCCCGAAGGCGGTGGCTACCGGATGGCGATGCTCAAGGACAAGCCGGTGGCCGGTCTCGGGCCTCAACAGAACCCCGGCACGCCCTACTGGTCGACCTACATCAGCGTCGATGACGCGGCGGCGCTGACCGCCAAGGTCACCGACAACGGCGGGAGCATCCTCGTGCCGCCCATGGACGTGATGGGCTTCGGGCACATGGCCGTGCTGACCGACCCGCAGGGTGCGGTGTTCTCGATCTGGCAGGCCGGTACCCACGCAGGCGCGGGCCTGGTGAACGAGCCCGGCGCCTTCTCGTGGTGCGAGCTGATCACCACCGACGTCCCCGCGGCCACGGCCTTCTACTCGGCCGTGTTCGGATGGGAGGCGGAGACCCACGGCGAGCCCGGTTCGCCCGGTGGCTACACCGAGTGGAAGGTCGGAGGTCGATCCGTGGCCGGGATGATGGCCAAGCCGCCCAATCTGCCGACCGACGTCCCGCCCTTCTGGGCCGTGTACTTCTCGGTGGCCGACGGCCGACGCCGCCGTGGCCCGCGTCACCGACCTCGGGGGCAGTCTGTTCATGGGCCCGAGAGACATCGAGCCTGGGCGCTTTGCCGTCGTCGCCGGCCCCGACGGGGCCGTGTTCAACGTCATTGCCGTCCAGGCCGGCCTGACCGGGTAGCTCCCAGCGTGGCGTCGGTGACCACCGCAGCGGAGCGTTGGGCCGATCAGCTGGGCGGCTGGGCCATACCCCCGGAGATCCGCGCCGCCGCTCCGGAGTCGCCGTGGGGGTTCCAGCCTTCGCTGTTCCGGGCCCCCGATCCCGACGACGGGAGCGACAGCCTGTCGCGGCGTCGAGCCCTGGAGGCTCTGCCCGTCGGAGGAACCATGGTCGACGTTGGCGCCGGCGGCGGGGCAGCCAGCCTGCCTGTGGCCGCAGCCGGCCGGGCCCGGCAGGTGATCGCGGTCGACAGCGACCCGGAGATGCTGGCCGGCTTCGCGGCCCGGGCCGGCGAGCTGGACATTGACCACGTCGAGGTGGTCGGACGGTGGCCCGACGTGTCGGCACAGGTCCCGCCGGCCGACGTGGTGGTGTGCAACCACGTCTTTTACAACGTGGCCGATCTGGCCCCCTTCGCCCTGGCCCTCACCGACCACGCTCGACGACGGGTGGTCGTCGAGCTCACTTCCACCCATCCCCGGTCGGGCCAGATCCCGCTCTGGCGGCACTTCCACAACCTCGACCGTCCCACCGGCCCCAAGGCAGACGACGCCGTGGCCGTGCTGGTCGAGGCCGGCCTGGACGTGAGCTCGGAAGCCTTTCTCGCCCCACCCCGACTCGACCGCCCCCGGGCCGCGTGGGTGGGCCTCGTCCGACGCCACCTTTGTCTATCGCCCGAGCGTGACCCCGAGGTCGACGCCCTCCTGCCGGCCGATGCCGAGCTGGGGTTCAGGGAGGTGGTGGCCCTGTGGTGGCCGGGTTCGGCTGTGTAACTGGCGGCGGGCACCCGGGTCCTTCGGACCACGCCCGCCGCGTCCAGCGGGGTCACGCATCCGTCAGGGTTGGTCCAGGAGCTGACGCAGGGGATCGACCAGGGCGGGCGTGGCCGCCAGGACCGAGCCCGAACCGGGAACGGGCCCGTCCAGGCCCACGACGCCGGCACCGGCCTCGGCGGCGATGAGGGCGCCGGCGGCCAGGTCCCATGGCTGGAGTCCGGCTTCGTAGTAGGCGTCGACCCGCCCGCACGCCACCCAGCACAGGTCGAGGGCGGCGGCTCCCAGGCGGCGGACGTCGCGGACGAGGGGCAGTACCCGACCCAGCACTCGCCCCTGGGCCGTGCGCCGTTCGGCCACATAGGAGAACCCGGTGGCCACCAGGCAGGTGGCCAGGTCGGTGGCGCCCGAGACGACGAGTCGCTGGCCCTCGCCGAACGACCGACCGCCGGTGGCGAACGCGCCACCGCCGGCGACGGCTCGGAACATCTCGTCGTGGCCCGGGGCGGCGACGACGCCGACCACGGTGTGGCCGTCGAATTCGGCGGCGATCGACACGGCGAAGGTGGGGTGGCCGTAGAGGTAGTTGGTAGTGCCGTCGAGGGGGTCGATGACCCAGCGCACGCCGCTCGACCCGTCCCGGCTCGATCCCTCCTCGGCGAGGATCCCGTCGTCGGGGCGGGCCCGGATCAGGCCCTCCACGATCAGGGCCTCCGACGCCCGGTCCATGTCGGTGACCATGTCGGTTGCGCTGGTCTTGGTGGCGACATCGGCTCGAACCGACGCCCGACCGTTCAGGAGCAAGGCCCCGGCATCGGTGGCCAGGCCAACCGCGAGGTCGACGAGGGTGTTCAGGTCGGGCGCGTCGGAGGGGTCGGCCACGAGGCGACCCTACGCACTACTACCGTCGCCTCATGGCACCCGAGCTGTTCTCCACCCTACCGACGAGGGCACTGGCCATCTATGCCCACCCCGACGACCCGGAGATCTCCTGTGGGGGAACCCTGGCCGCGTGGGCGGCCGAGGGGGCCGCCGTGCACGCCCTCACCTGCACCCGGGGCGACAAGGGGTCACCTGACCCGGCCACCGATCCCGACGAGCTCTCCGCCCTGCGGGCCGACGAGATCACCGCCGCCGCCCGGGTGCTGGGTCTGGCCGGCCACGAGCAACTCGACATCGACGACGGCGAGATCGAGAACACCGCGCCGGTGCGAGCCCTGATCGTCGCCGCCATCCGTCGTGTCCGTCCGGACGTGGTTGTCTGCCCCGATCCCACGGCGGTGATCTTCGGGGACACCTATTTCAACCACCGCGATCACCGGATGGTGGGCTGGGCCGCCCTCGACGCCGTGGCCCCCGCTGCGGGCAACCCGCTGTACTTTCCCGACGCCGGTCCCCCCCACCCGGTACCTGTCGTCCTGCTGTCGGGGACCCTGGCCCCCAACGTGTGGGTCGACGTGGCCTCGGCGCTCGATACCAAGGTGGCGGCTCTGGCCTGTCACCGGACCCAGCTCGGCAGCGAGGGCGAGGAGTGGCTCCGGGCGGTGATCATGGCCCGGGCCGAGGACGACGGTCGGGCCGGCGGAACCAACCTGGCCGAGGGCTTCCGCCGCCTCACGCTCGGTTGATGGTCAACCCCTCCCGCCGGCCTGCCATTCGCCCATGGCCCGGAGGACGAGGACGGCGATGACGGCCACGCCGATCGCCGAGACCACCGCGCCGACCAGGGCCCCCGTCCCCTGCGCCACGTCGCAGTCCCCGGTGCACTGCACCCGGACAAGAGCTAACCCGATCAGCAGGCCGGAAAGACCGCCCACACAGATGACCACGAACGCCACCACCCGTGCCCCGACGCCGGGGAGGGCGGTGGGCCCGAGCGGCCCCTTGAGCGGGGTGGTGGGCCCGAGCGGCCCCCTGAGCGGGGTGGTGGGCCCGGGGGGGGGCTTCGACTCTCCGGCGGGACCGTCGTCGGGCATGAGGAAATCGTAGGCTGGGCCCGATGGTCGGTCCTCCACGCCGGGAGCCGTCGATCCTCCACGTCGACCTCGACGCCTTCTTCGCCGCCGTCGAGGTGCTGGCCGACCCGAGCCTCGTGGGCAAGGCAGTGGTCGTGGGCGGCACCGGGAGCCGGGGGGTGGTGGCGGCGGCGTCCTCCGAGGCCCGGGCCTACGGGGTGCACTCGGCGATGCCGTCGGCCCGGGCCCGGCGCCTCTGTCCCCATGCCGTCTTCCTCGCCGGTCGCCACGACATCTACGCCGACTACAGCCGGCGTCTCCATGCCGTTCTCACCTCGTTCACCCCCTTCGTCGAGGGGATCTCCCTCGACGAGGCCTTCCTCGACGTCTCCTCGGTGCGCCGACTGTGGGGGTCGGGGCCGGAGATCGCCGTGCAGCTCCGGGCCCGGATCCACGACGAGACCGGGTTGTGGTCGTCGGTGGGGGTGGCCACGACGAAATTGCTGGCCAAGTTGGCATCGGAGGCGGCCAAGCCCACACCGTCGATGGCCGGGCCCCTGCCGGGGCTGGGCGTGAAGGTGGTGGTCGCCGACGAGGAGCTGGCCTTCTTGCACGCCCACCCGGTGGGCGCTCTCTGGGGCGTGGGCCCGGCCACCCGCCGCCGCCTCGAGCGTTTCGGGATCAGGACGGTCGGCGACTTGGCCGCGCTTCCCCTCGACACCCTGATCTGTGCCGTTGGGCAGGCGTCAGGGAGGTCCCTGCACGATCTGGCCCACAACCGCGATCCTCGACCGGTCGTGGCCGACCGGGCGGCCAAGTCCGTCGGCCACGAGGAGACCTACCCGCGCGACCATCGCGACCCCGATGTCCTCCGTCGAGAGGTGGTGCGGCTGTCCGACGCCGTCGCCAGCCGCCTGCGCAGCGCCGGGCTTTCGGGTCGGACGGTGACCTTGAAGGTCCGTTTCGGGGACTTTCGCACCATCACCCGGTCCCACACCGAGGCGGACGGGCTCGACACCGGTCCTGCGCTCGTCGACGCCGCCCTCGTTCTCCTGGCCGGCATCGACGTGTCACCCGGGGTGCGGCTCCTGGGCGTCAGCGCGTCCAACCTGATGGCGGCCCGGGGGCGCCAACTCGGCCTCGAGGAGGTCCTGGCCGCCGGGGACCGTCGGGAGGGCGTGGCCAGGGCCGTCGACCAGGTTCGCGTCCGCTTCGGCGACCGGGCCGTGGGGCCGGCATCGCTCGTCGGTGACAAAGGTTTGGAGGTCCGGCGCGGGGGGGACCAGCAATGGGGACCGCAGGTCTAGTCTGGGAAGGCAGATTCGTCGTCTCACCGCGTTGTTGAGCATGTCGTGCTGTGCGAAGATTGGCCCCTGCGAAGGAGCAGGATTGTTGAGAGGGTAGGCGTGCCGCTTTCCGAGGACGAGCAACGGATCCTCCACGAGATTGAGCAGCAGTTCTATGAGAGCGATCCTGCCTTCGCGCGTGAGGTCGGGAAGACCACGCTGTACCGCCACGCCGGGCGCAACCTCAAATGGGCCACGCTCGGCTTTGTCTGCGGCTTCGTGCTGCTCCTCGTCGCCTTCGCCTCGTCGCTGATCCTGGGATTCGTCGGCTTCCTCGTCATGCTCGGTTCGGCGGTGATCTTCGAGCGCAACCTGCGCAAGATGGGTCGGGCCGGTTGGCGTCAGGTGTCCGACACCATGAAGACCCACAACCTGCGCGAGAGCATGGGCGACGCCGGCAAGCGCATCAGGAAGCGGTTCAAGCGCGAGGACTAGTCACCTGGGGCCCGCGGCGATTTCCGGGCCCGATCGACTGCCTTCACGAGGGGCCTCGGGTCGAGTGACCACAGGGTCCTGGCTACCGGGCCCACATCGGCGCGCACTGCGGTGCGGACGGTAGCGGCGGCGGATTCGGCCCGGTGGGCGGCGGTCTCGTCGGCGCCCGCGGGGGAGTAGGCGGCCGAGGAGAGCTGGCCGGCAAGCTCGAACATGGCCGACCCGGCCGAGGTGGCAGGCAGCCCCGAGCGGGCGCGCGCGGCGAACTCGGCGGCCGTCTCCGCCGGGCGCTGGCCGATGCCGGCGCGAGCCAGGTCCTCCTCGGCCTCCGACCATGCCAGCAGCACGCGGTCCGTGGGCGTGGCTGCCCGGGCCCGCCGACGGGACTGGCGCATCTGGTAGGCCAGAGGGACCCCGCCCAGGTAGGCCGCGACCGCCAACAGGACCAGCCCCACAGTGGCCGGGAAGGGCCAGCCCGGCCGCTTCGCCGGGGATCGGCGTTCGGCGCCGGTCGGAGAGGGAGCGACGGTGGTGGGAGCAGATTGGCCGGCCGCCGGGGCGGCGGTGACCGGGGGAGTGGTGGCGGGGGCGGCCGGTTGTTCGGCGCCGGTGGTCGGAGCGGTGGCGCCGACGCCGGTGTAGGCCTCGGTTCCCGGGTGGACTCGGCCGGGGGTGGGCTCGAACGACACCCACCCGTAGGGGGCCAGGTACACCTCGGGCCAGGCGTGGGCCTCCCGGCCGGTGATGTGGTAGCGCCGGTCGCTCCCGAGGGTGCCGGAGGTGAAGCCGACGGCGACGCGGCTGGGGAGACCGATCGAGCGGGCCATGGCTGCGAAGGTGCCGGCAAACTGCTCGCAGTAGCCCGCTTTGACCCTGAGGAACCTCTGGATGGCCGAGTCATCGTGACCGGGGGGCACGTTCAGGTCGTAGGTGAAGTTGGTCCGGAACCAGTCCTGGAGGGCCCGGGCCTGATGGAACGGCGTCAGCTGTCCGGTCGACGATTCCTCGGCTGAGCAGGAGAGGAGCTCACAGGTGGCGGCATCGCCGGTCGTTACCCGCTGGGCTTCGAGGCGGACGGGTGCGGGGAAGTCCGACGGCAGGTCGAGGTAGCGGGGGGCCTGGCCGGCGGAGAGTGCCGATGACGCGGTGGCCAGGTCATCGGCGGTGAGGCGGGGCAGCGACGATTCGACGGCATAGTGGAGCCCGTTGGCGCTGGCCGCCTCGGTCAGGAGGCTGGCCGAGTCGGGGTCGAAGCGAACACCGCCGATGCCGTCGAGGCGCTCGGGCCGGTAGGCGGCAGGAAGCCAGATGGCCGACAGGGCGGCGACGTCGAACTGTTGCACCAGGGTCTGGGCAGCCGACCGGGAGGGGACGCCGGCGGGAAGGCGACCCTTGGCGGGCTCGTAGCTCCCGACCGACGACCAGATTCTGCCGTCGAAGCGCTCGAGGGAGGTGAGGCGCCAGTAGGTGGCAATGTCGCTGCTCACCGAGAACAATTCCGTGCCCGATGGGTCGACCAGCCGGGCCCGGATGTCGACGAGGGGGCTCACCGTCACCCGGGAACCCGACCCGTTGTCGGACCCCTTTTTCAGGGCGACCACTCCGGTGGCGTGGGCGCCGGGCAGGCGGGGGGCAACGACCAGCGTGGCCACCACCACGACCAGCGAGGTGATCAGCCCGGAGCGGGCCAGGGCCCGGCCTCCGGCACCCGTCCGGCCGCCGAACCAGGCCGGCCCTGTCCGGCCCAGGGGGTCGGCCAGCACGAAGAAGACAAGTACGGCGGCCAGGTACAAACCGGCCGAAGCCAGGCGAAGGCGATCGGCACCGAGCACGGCCCCGAAGAGGAACAGTACGAACGACGGCACGAGTGCTTCGAAGCGGGCCCGGGCCCGGAAGGCGAACATGTCGGCGGCGAAGGCCATCGCCCAGGCGACGGCCGCGCAGGCCAGGACGAACCCGCGGATGGCCGGGGTGGGCGCCCGGACCTGGTTGAAGAGGTCGGCGGCCGAAGCGAGGTCGACCCGCATGGCGTGCCATGTGGGGCCGAGGGGCAGGCCGAAGGTGAGGGTCTGGGGCTCTATCACCCAACCCAGGGTGACGAAAAGGCCGATTCCCGACAGCAGGGCGGCGCCGGCGAGGCCGACCCCCACCCGGCGCAGGACGACCGCCAGCCCGTGCCCGACGGCCACCACCACGAGCATCGGCACGATGAACGACGTGTCGGTGAACAGGCGGGCCAGGCCCACGACGGCAGCCGCGGTCACGGCGGTGAGAGCCATCTCTGCGGCCGTGGGGGCCAAGGCGGGCCGGGGGGCGCCGTCACTCCTGGGGCGGGAGCTCACTGCCAACTCGATGCCCTGAGGAACGTGCCGGCGAACACCCGGTTCCAGATCGGAGCCAACGCGCTGCCTGCCGTGACCCGCAGGAGGGTCGCACCCATCGGCGGCGGCGCCGGAGCCATCGGGGCGGCCGGAGTGTCGACCACCACGATGGTGGGAGTGGCGAAGCGGCCGTGCAGGCCGGCCATCCCGTCGAGGTCGCCACCGGGGGCCGCCGCAGTGGTGACGACGGTGAGGCTGCCCCCGTTGCCGGCCCGGTGCAGCCCACCCACCACCGCCTCGAGGCCATCGGCTCGTCCTGGTCCGACCACGGCCAGATGCTCCATGACGGCCTCGTAATGGGTGTGACCGGCGGCGAAACCGGAGTCGGTACCGTCAGTGGTGGTCAGGCGCACGAGCGCCCCCTCCGCCCAAGCGGCGGCCAGGATGCTCGCCGCTGCCGACACGGCCGCCTCGAGGGTGGCGTCGGTATGCGCGGTGGCCCGGACGTCGAGGAGCACGGTCGCCCGTCCCTGCCATGGCAGCTCGAGCTGGCGGACCACGAGCTCACCCGTGCGGGCGGTGGAGGGCCAGTGCACCCGGCGCAGATCGTCGCCCACCTCGTACGGGCGCAGGCCGTACAGGTCTTCGCCGGTTGGTCCGACGCTGGCCGGCCGGGGGGCGCCCGAGGTGGGGTCGTCGCCCTGGGAGTGCATCGCCGACGCCAGCACTTCCACCGCCGGGTAGACGGTGAGCTCGATCGAGGGGGCGATCGTCGTGACCTTCGACCACAGTCCGAAGACGTCGTTCACCTCGGCCCGCAGGGGGCCGATGACGAAGATGCCCCGACGTTCGGCGGGAAGCCGGTAGCTGGCCCGGTTCTGCTGGCCGGCGGCGAGAGGAGCGAGCAGGAACCGGGCCTGGCGCCGGCGGCCCGTTATCCGGGAGTCGGCGGTGGCGTCGGCGGACCCGCCGGACGGTGGCACCAGGGCGACGGTGTCTCGCACGGCGACCACGGGTGACATGCGGTGAGCCCGATTGGTGACGGACAACTCCACCCGGCTGTCGGCGCCCACGTGGATGCGGGCCGGGTGAACGCTCCGGCTCGCGTCGAGGTCGACCTGACGTCGGAGCACGGTGACCGCCCCGACGATTGCCAGGCCGGCCGCGCCGGTACCCAGGACGAACAACTCGAAGATGCCGAACACCCGGCCGGTGGCGAGCAGGGTCGCGGCGCCGACCACCATGGCCCAGCCGCGCCGGGTAGGCACCGGTGCCACCGTCCTAGGCCTGGGCCCGACTGGGGACGGCGACGGAGCCCAGCACGTCGGCCAGCACCTCGTGTCGGGCCGTTCCCCGCATCCGGGCTTCCGGGGTGAGGGCCAGGCGGTGCTCGAGCACGGGCACCACCAGGGCTTTGATGTCGTCGGGCACCACGTAGTCCCGCCCGGCGGCGGCGCTGCGGGCCCGCGCCGCCCGCAGAAGGCCCAGGGCGGCGCGGGGCGACACACCGAGGGCCAGCTCGGGGCGGCGGCGGGTGGCATCGGCCAGGTCGACGATGTAGCCCTTGAGGCTCTGGGCCACGTGGATGCCATGGGCCATGGCGATCATGGCGTCGACATCGGTGGCCTTGGCCACCGGGGAGAGCTGGTCGAGCGCGGGCTCGGCCGCGCCGTGGGTTTCGAGGATGGCCAGCTCGGAGGCTCGGGCCGGGTAGCCGATGCGGATGCGCATGAGGAAGCGGTCGAGCTGGCTCTCGGGCAACGGGAAGGTGCCCTCGTGCTCGATGGGGTTCTGGGTGGCGATGACCATGAAGGGCTCGGGCAGCCGGTAGGTGGTGTTGTCGGCGGTGACCTGGCGCTCCTCCATGGCCTCCAGCAGCGCCGACTGGGTCTTGGGCGATGCCCGGTTGATCTCGTCGGCCAGGACGATGTTGGCGAAGATGCCGCCGGGGCGGAAGTCGAAGGCGCCGGTCCCGCGGTTGTAGACGGTGACACCCGTGACATCGGAGGGGAGCAGGTCGGGCGTGAACTGGATCCGTCCCCACGAGCAGTCGATGCTCGCGGCCAACGCCTTGGCCAGGGTGGTCTTGCCCACCCCGGGAACGTCCTCGATGAGCAGGTGACCCTCGGCGATGAGGCAGACGAGGGCCAGACGGATGGCCTCGTCCTTGCCCTGGATGATCGTGGCCACGTTGGCCACGATGGTCTCGAAGCCGTGGGAGAACGACTGCGTGGCACTTGCGGCGACACGGGGCCTGGACACGCGGACCAAGCGTACTGCGGACGGGTTGGCGGGTTCGGTCACAAGCCAGGTGAGACGCCCCAGCGGTAACCGCCTACCCTGCGGTCATCGAGGTGGCACTGGGAATCGACGTGGGCGGGACGAAGGTGGCCGCGGCCATCGTTACGGTCGAGGGCGACGTCATGGCCAGAGCCGCGACATCCACTCCCCGATCCGACTACGCCGACGAGGTGATGGACGAGATCCTGTCCGTTGTCGACACGGTCGTTTCCGAAGCCGGCGACGACGTGATCGTGTGTGGTGTGGGCTGCGGTGGTCCCATGGGCGCAGGAGGCGAGGAGGTGTCACCCCTCAACATCCCGTCGATGCGGGATTACCCCCTCCGGTCCCGGCTGGCCGGCGTCACCGGGCTGGCGACCTTCGTCGACAACGATGC
Source organism: Acidimicrobiales bacterium (assembly GCA_038232455.1). Lineage (GTDB taxonomy): Bacteria > Actinomycetota > Acidimicrobiia > Acidimicrobiales > AC-14 > DATAQC01. The sequence goes on along the minus strand of JBBSHU010000002.1, from coordinate 39,861 downwards.
CAAGGCGCTGGCCCTGGGTGAGGGATGGCGCGGCGCCGCCGCCGGCTGCGACAACTATCTGGCCATGGTGGTCTCCACAGGCGTGGGGGGCGGCATTGTGCTCGACGGCCGGCTCCTCGACGGCGCCGGGGGCAACGCCGGTCACATCGGCCACCTCATCGTCGTGCCCGACGGCCGGTTGTGCGAGTGCGGGGCCCACGGCTGCCTGGAGGCCGAGGCGTCGGGCACTGCCATCGCGAACATAACCGGCCGAACCGCGGCCGAGGCCGGCGGGGACATCGTCGACCGGACCGCTGTGCTCGTGGGCCGGGCGGTGGCGTCGGTGGCCAACCTCTGCGACCTGCAACTGGCGGTGGTGGCCGGATCCGTCGCCCTGGGCTTCGGGGACCGCTTCTTCAGCCGGGCCCAGGCCGAGGTCGACCGCTCGGCCTGCCTGGACTTCTCGGCCGGCACTCGTATCGTTCCCGCCGGGCTGGGCGACCTCGGGCCGCTCGTCGGCGCGGCCGCGGTCGGGTGGCGGGGGACCGACCGGCTGGTGCCGGCCCGGTGAGCTCGGGGGTTTGGCCGGTGGTGGTGGCGGTGGCCGCCCGGCCCCGCCTGTGGCCGACGGCGATAGTCCAGGTCCGTCGCCTGGCCCGGCCGGGCTGGTGGCGGCGATGGCCGCCGGTTCCCGCCCCGGACCCCGAGTGGCTGCGGTTCCGTGCCCGCACGGCCTACGGGGACCCCGATCACCCGCCCGAGGCCGCCGACGTGGTGGCGTGGCTGGAATGGTGTCGCGACAAGGGCTGACCGGGGCGCCGGCTCCCGCAGCCGGTGGGTGCCGTCGTGCCAGCCAGCCCATTTTGAGCCGCCCACCGGCGACGGCGCGATACCCTCAGCCGATGGTTGAGCCACCAGCAACGGCAGTGACCGGAGCCGGACCGACACCCTGATGTCGAAGGCACTGGTGCTCAACGCTTCGTACGAGCCGCTCTGTGTGGTGTCGGCTCGTCGGGCTCTGGTGCTGGTGCTCAGGGAGAAGGCCGAGCTCCTGCATGCCACCGACCACGAGTTCCACTCCGAGCGGGCCGTACTGCCGGAGCCGTCGGTGATCCGGCTCACCTATTTCGTGAAAGTGCCGTTCCGGGCCCGGGCCGCCCTCAACCGCCGCGCCGTATTTGCTCGTGACGACCATCGGTGCCAGTACTGCGGCAAGGCGGCTGAGAACATCGACCACGTGATTCCCCGCAGTCGCGGCGGGCCCCACACCTGGGAGAACGTGGTCGCCGCCTGCCGCCCGTGCAACACCCGCAAGGAGGACCACCTGGTCCACGAGACCGGGCTCACCCTGCGACGCCGCCCCGTCGCCCCCCAGGAGCTCACCTGGATCATCGTGGCCGTCGGGACGGTGCACCCGCACTGGGCGCCGTACCTCCGCTCCGGCACCGCCCTGTCGGCCTGAGGGTCAGACCTCTGGACCCTGAGTGACGCCGCCCGGCGTGATCTCCACGTCGGTCGGGCGGTGGAGGGTGGACCGGTGGCGGGGCTCGGCGAGCGAGGCGCACGGCGAGCCGTGGCCGTCGACCCCGAACCCCGCCGTCCGCCTCGTCGCGGCCAGCCGGCCCGCACTGGTCCTCGGTAGTACCCAGCCGCTGGAGGTGGTCGATGTCGCGGCCGCCGAGTCCCATGAGGTGTCGGTGGTGAGGCGACGCAGCGGTGGCGGCGCCGTGCTCGTCGGTACCGGCGACCTCGTGTGGGTCGACGTCTTCGTCCCGGCCGCCGACGCCCTGTGGGACCGCGACGTGGGTCGGGCCACGCACTGGCTGGGCCAGGCCTGGGTCGACGCCGCCACCATCCTGGGGGCCGACGCCGACTGGCACGACGGACCCCTTCTGGCCGGTCCGTGGTCGCCGCTGGTGTGCTTCGCCGGTCTGGGCCCCGGGGAGGTGCGGATCGCCGGGGCCAAGGTCGTCGGGATCAGCCAGCGTCGGACCCGCGCCGGGACCCTGTTGCAGTGCGCCGCCCTGTTGAGGTGGGACCCGGCCTCGATCCTCGGGGTCCTGGGCCTCGACGGCGCGGCGCGGTCACGGGCCGAGCGGGATCTGGCCGGGGTGGCTGTCGGGATCGCCGACGTCGGCACCTCCGGCGGCGACATGCGGGGGCCGACCGCCGGAGCCGTAGAGGATGCCTTCCTGCACGGGCTGAGTACCCTCTGACGCAACGATGGCTGCCGAGTCGAAGGAGATCACCTTTCGCGCCGACGACCGGGCAGAGCTCGTCGCCCGGATGAGACGCCTGGCGGCCGCACGCGACGGGTGGGTCAACATCGAGCCGGTGTTGCCCGACGGCGTCGAGCCGCCCCGGCAGGGGATACTCGGGTTCCTCGGAGCGCGTGGCCCGGAGGCGTTGCTGGCCACCTGGCTGCCCGGGAAGGCCCGTCGTGAGGGGTTCGAACCCACCACCGTGGGCTTGCAGCACTCGGCCGGAAAGAGGGTCGTGGCCCGATTGGCCGAGAGCGGACTGGCGATGCCCGAGGGGTGGAGGGTGATCCAGGACCATCGTGCCCGCGGCATGGTCGCCACAGTGGAAGACGGGGCCGACCTCGACGAAGTGGCGGCGTGGTTGATCGGTGCCGCCGAGCGGGTGGCCACGACCCCGCTCACTGGACGGTGGCAGGCCACGTTCTACCGTCGGGCCTGAAGAGCCGCAAGACGCGTAAAACTGCTATTGTCCGGCGACTCAGTCGGAGATGCTCTCTCGCTTCTCGAGGCCGACGGCAGTTTGAAGTTGTCGGATCTGCTCCGCCGGAGCTTCGTCACGTTCCAAGATGTAGGCGAAAGCCTCCAACAGCATGTTCAGCTTGCGCTGCGTGGCCTTGCCATTGCGCCACTGCTCGTTCTCCAGTAACGCCACCAACAACAGCGTGACCATCGCCGCCACGACTTGCAGGGCGTCGACCCAGCCGTGGGAAAACCCGGTCAGCGGTCCGAGCGCCAGCCATGCCAGTGCCGAGACGACGATTCCCAGGAAGAACCACGGCTTCGCAGCCACGGTCGACGCCCTGTCGCTGAAGTCGTCGAAGAAGCCGCGCTCCGGGCTCACGTCAGCGGCTGTCGTGGGCTGCTCGTCCGTCACTGCGCCTCCTCGACCGTCGGGGGGTGGAGGACGTTCGGCTCCGATGGAGGCCGGCGGCGTCCGCCGTCGACAGTCTGGCTCGTGTCCCGGACGAGTGGTGTCGGGGTCGGGCAGCCGGGGGGTATCGGGCGCGTCGGTAGCCTGGCTGGCGTGGTGCTGAAAGACGGGCTCTTCAAAGCGGGCACGGGTGTCCACGCAGCGATCTTTCGAGCGACTAAGGGGCGCCTGTTGGGCCGGGTGGCGGGGATGCCGGTGGTGGTCCTGTCGACCACCGGTCGCAAGAGTGGGAAACAGCGTTCCACGATGTTGGCCTCGCCGGTTCACGACGACGACAGGATCGTTCTCGTCGCCTCCTTCGGTGGCGACGACCGGCACCCGGCCTGGTTCCTGAACCTACGGGACCATCCCGACGTGAGCGTCACCATGGCAGGTCGCGATCGGACCATGCGCGCCCGCATCGCCGATGACGTGGAGAAAGCCGAGCTGTGGCCGCGAATTGTCGAGGCCTACAGCGGGTACGGCGCCTACCAGCGCAAGACCGAGCGGGAGATCCCCGTAGTGATCCTCGAGTCGGCGCCCGAGGCCCCGGGCCCGCTCCGGTGACGCCTGATCGCGGGCCGGACCGGGCATGCAGGACGGGTACCTCCCACCTCTGTCACAATCGTGGGATCGACGACGCCACCTCGGGCCGACCCCGCTGGTGGAGTCGGGGTCCCCCGGCTGAAGTGTCCATTTGCCCAGGGGTGGGCCTGCGATCGAGGCTGTCCAGGGAGAACTCGGCATCATGGAGACGACAGGTCGGATCATGCGAGCTGCCTGTGAACGTGGAGGCGTAATGGACCGGATCCCCATCTACAAGCCCCTGATCGGGGAGGAGGAGGTCGAGGCTGCCTCCTCTGCTCTCCGGCACGGCTGGCTCGGGATGGGCAGCTGCGTCGAGGAGTTCGAGTTGGCCGTCCAGAAGACGGTCGATGCCGACTCGCGCCGGGTCATGGCGGTGAGCACGGGCTACGCCGCCCTTCACCTGGGCCTGGTCCTGGCCGGGGTCGGGCCCGGCGACGAGGTGATCGTCCCCTCCTTCGCCCACCTGGCCGACCTTCAGGCGATCCTGGCCGTGGGTGCTCAGCCGGTCCTGTGCGACATCGACGACGTCACCCTCTGCATCGACGTCGCCCACGCTGCCGAGCTCGTCGGTCCCCGCACCAAAGCCGTGATCCCCATCGACTACGGCTGCCACCTCTACGACCACAAGGCCCTCGACGAGGTGGCCCGCATCCACGGTCTGCGGGTCGTCCACGACGCCGCCCACTCCTTCGGCGCGGCCGACGGCGACGCCATGGTGGGCAGCTTCTCCGATATCTGCATGTTCAGCTTCGATCCCGTCAAGGCCGTCTCGTGCATCGACGCCGGGGTGGTGCTGGTCCGCACCGACGATGAGCTGGCCCGTGGGCGGGAGATGCGGGTGCTCGGCTCGACCCTGCCCGTGGAGGTCACCTACCAGAACGCCCGGCTGTGGAGCTACGACGCCACCGCCCCGGGCTTTCGCTACCACCTCTCCAACGTCCACGCCGCCATCGGCCTGGCCCAGCTGGGCAAGCTCGACTGGATCCGCTCCAGCCGTCAGGCGGCCTGCAACCAGTACACCCGGCGCCTCGAGGATCTCGAGGGCGTCTCAGTGCCGGCCGCCGACGTGAGCCGGCTCAACCCCTTCCTGTTCTATGTCCGGGTCACCGGGGGCCAGCGCGACGCCTTCCGCGACCACCTGGCCGAGCTCGGCGTCGACACCGGGATCCACTGGACACCGGCCCACACGATGACCCTGTTCCGGCCGTGCCGCCGGGGCGACCTCACCGTCACCGAGCGGGCCGCGTCGGAGGTCGTGTCGCTCCCCCTGCACTCGGGCATGCCCGAAGCCGTCGTCGACCGGGTCTGCGATGCCGTCGAGTCGTTCTTCGACCCTATGGGAAGCTGAGGGCTATACCTTCACCTCCGCCGACCAGCGGCGGTATTCGGCCCGGAATTGCTTCCGCTCGTCGGGGTGCACGGTCGACCAGCCGGCCACGGCGAAGCCGAAGAACCAGATGAGCACGGAGTCGAAGAAGTAGCTGCGGGCGAAAAGGAACACCAGCGGGAAGGTGGCCACGAAGGCGACGATCCCCGCCTTCACGTACCACTGCAGCTCCCGCTCACCCCGATGGGTCATGTACGGCACCGGGACGAGGCTCAGCACGCTCAGGGCGGCGACCATGATCGTGCCGGTGAGGTAGGGGGCAGGCATCTGGGGGAACACATGCGACAGCGGGTATGCCAGGGCGCAGAAGCCGACAATCGTGCGCGGGAGCCCGCACCAGCAGAGGGCGAAGTCGAAGGGGACCACCGCGAACAGGGCATGGCGAATGCTCGCCCCCGCCACCAACAGTCCCAGGGCGACGAGTCCCAGGGTTGCGTGGCCGGCCCGGTCGTAGACGGTGTACAGCACCAGGCCGGGCACCATGACGTGGACGAAATGGTCGGTGATGGTGTCGAACTGCGAGCCGAAACGGTTGCCGGTACGGGTGGCCCGGGCGACAGCCCCGTCGAGGAGATCTCCGAACACGAAGCCGGCGATCACCGCGTACCCGGCATTGCGAGCCTCTCCGTTCAGGGCGTAGTGGATGGCCACCACCCCGCTGAGGAGGTTGACGAGGGTGAAGACGTCCTTGAGCCCGAAGGGCCCGATCATCCACCCGGTGAGGGTCCGCAGCGGGCCCCGGTCGTTGCCCGGCATGCATCTCCCACACTCGACGAGGGCGTGGTCGCGCCCAGAGATGGTCGATTCTACGGGTCGGGTGGAGGCCCGGCGCCCGAGTCCGCCGCCTCCTCCAGGATCAACGGTGACCGGGCCAGGAGGAACACGCCGACCACCATCATGGCGACCCCCGCTGCCTCCACGAGGAGGGCACCGGGGCGGTCGGCGATGGCCTCGTGGAGGAACCCGAGGCCGATCCCGGCGCTGATGAGCGGGTCGCTGATCGTGAGCACCGGGAGCGACGCCTCCAATGGGCCGGCTTGGAAGGCACTCTGGGAGAGGAGGAAGCCGTAGCTGGCCGCCGCCACCAGCACCCACAGTTGCCACGACAGGAGAAGCCGCACGACGCCGTGGTCGAGCAGGTTGGCGCACGCCTTGGTGAGGGCGGCGTTCATCCCGAACAGGATGCCGCACGCCGACCCCAGGAAGATGGCTCGCGGCTTGCCCGGTTCCGACGGGGCCAGTACCACCAGGCCGGCGACGGTGGCGCCGATGAGGGCCAGCAGGACGGTCCAACCCAGGGCGCTCGGGTGGGGCCGGCCCCGGGTGGGCTCGGCGGTGGCCAGGAACACCACCAGCCCGCTCACCACAGCCACCGTGCCCAGCCAGTCCTGGCGCGACAGGCGGCGACGCGACATCGCCGCACCGAGCGGAATGGCGAAGAGCAGGCCGGCGACGAGGATGCTCTGGACCACGAGGAGCGACCCGCGGCGAAGGGCGAGGAACTGGAGGAGGTAGGCCAAGATGTCGGTGACGACGCCCATCACCCACAACGGCCGCCGGACTAGCTCGGCGACCAGCCCCACGCGCATCGACTTGTGGTGCGCCACCTGGCTGGCCGCCCGTTGTTGCAGCACCGAGGTCCGGGCGAGCATCAGCGCCGAGGCCGAGGCCAGGCCGATGACCTCCAGTCGAACTGGTATGCCCGGGTGCACGTCAGAAAACTACCGGGGGCGACGGCGGTAGCCGGGGAGGCGGCGCCGTAGGCTCATCATCGATGGAACTGACCCCTGTCCAGCTGCGAGTGCTCGGGTGCCTCCTGGAGAAGGAACGCACGACGCCGGACAACTATCCGCTCACCATGAACGCCCTGCTCAGCGCGTGCAATCAGACGACCAACCGGTGGCCGGTGGTGACCTTCACCGAGGCGACGGTGCAGAACTCCATCGAGAACCTCAAGGGGGAGGGTCTCCTGAGGATCGTCTACAGCCGGTCGAACCGCGCCGACAAGTACCGCCACGTGTTGGACGAGGCGTGGGGACTGGACGAGGCCGAGCTCGCTCTGCTCGGTGTCCTGATGCTGCGGGGCGCCCAGACGACGGCCGAGCTACGGACGCGTACGGAACGGATCCACTGTTTTGCCGACCTCGAAGAGATGGGAGCCGTCCTGGACCGTCTGGCGACTCGACCCGAGCCCATGGTGGTGCACCTGGGGCGTTCCCCGGGCCAGAAGGAGCCACGCTGGGGTCACCTCCTCGGCGGCGACGTCCCGCCCGACAGCGGACTGCCGGTGACCGAGACGCCCCGCACATCGCGCTCCGATCGCATCGACGCCCTGGAGGTCACCGTGGCCACGCTGCGCGACGAGGTCGACCGCCTGCGCGCGGACCACGACTCCCTCGCCGAACGACTCGGCACCCTGCTGGACTAGCGACTAGCGCCGCCGTTCCCTGCCCGGCTCTCCGGCTCGGGCCATGGTCGGCGTCGCCCGGCCAGTCCCCGACTGGTTAGGGGATGGGACCGGCGCGCCGTGGCGATGCGCTCGGTCCGCAAGGCGTGGACCTCGGAGTCGTCGATGGGGTCGAGGGGGCCCACCACCCACTCCAGGATCTGATCGGCCAGAGCCGGGTTGCGCGCCAGGACGGGGCCGTGGAGGTACGTGCCGATCACGTGGCCGTCGACGACGCCTTCGGTACCCTGGCCGGCGTCGTTGCCGTGGCCGACCAGCACCCGGCCCAGCGGTTGGGCCGTCGGCCCCAACCTGGTCACGCCGGCATGGTTCTCGTAGCCGGTGAGTGTCGGGAGCCCGAGGCCGGGATCGGCGTCGACCACCAGCTCGCCCACCCGGCGTGGGCCGCGACCGCGTGTGGTCGCGCAATCCAGGAGGCCGAGACCGGCGTTGGGCGAGCCGTCCGGGCCGAGGAACTCACGGCCGAGCAACTGGTAGCCGGCACACACGGCCAGCACGGCTGCGCCGTGGTCGACGGCGCGGGGCAGAACGCCGCTGGACTGGAGCTGGCGCACGGCCAGCGTCTGGGGACCGTCCTCGCCTCCGCCCATGAGGTAGATGTCGCACGACCGGGGGATGGGATCGCCGGCGGGAACCTCGACCACGTCGCCGCCGATCCCCCTCCAGCGGAGGCGCTGGGCCAGCACCACGGCGTTGCCGCCGTCGCCGTAGGTACCCAGCAGCTCGGGGAAGAGCAGCCCGATGGACACGGCGCCCTCCCGGCGGGCCGGGTTCTGCCCGCGGGGTGTCACCGGGTTCTGCCCGCGGGGCGGCGGCGCGGGGTTCTGCCTGCGGGGCGGCGGCGCCGGTCAGGCATCGACGGTGCCGGCTCGGCCAAAGGCGGTGCGGGCGTCCTGGAACGAGGTGTAGTTGGCTGCCAGGTCGATGGCCGAGGCGGCGGCCGCTCTGACCGCGTCGCGGTAGCCGGGCACGAATCGGTGCTCGACCTCGGCGTAGCCGAGGCGGACGGCCAGGTCGCGGCCCCGTTCGCCGGTGGCGATGACCAACCTGCCCCGCAACGCCTCGAAGGGGACATCCCAGAGCCAGGAGGGATCACGTCCATCGGCCACCCGGGAGTTGATGCCGACGACCACGGGCACGGGTGGTGGCCGAATGAGTCTCAGGGTCTCCGCCCAACCGGCGGGGTTCTTGGCCAGCAGGAGGCGCACGTTTACGCCGTCGACGTCGACCACGGCATACCGCCCGGCGACCGTGCCCACGTCGGCCATCCCGCGCACCGCCACCGCCGCGTCGACGCCGAGGACGGTGGCCGCCGCCGTAGCCATGGCCGCGTTGGCCAGGTTGCACCAGCCCGGGAGCTGGAGCCGGATCGGGACCCGTCGCCCGTCGGTCAGCACCAGGTCCTCGCCTTCGAGCGACAGGTCGGGCCGGGGCCGAGCGAAGTCACACGACGTGCACGACCAGGCCGTGTCCTGGTCCCCGGTCCAGACGATGCGGCCGCCACACGCCGGGCAGGCGGCGGCGTCGGAGCGCCAGCGCTGGCCCGTTCCCACCCAGATCACCGTTTTCGCCGTCCGGGCGGCCCACGCCACCAGGGGGTCGTCGATGTTGGCGACCACGGTGGTGTCGGGGGCGGCACCGAGCGCCCGTCCCCATGCCTCGGCGTGGAGGCGGACCTCGCCGATGCGATCGAGCTGGTCACGGCTGAGGTTCAACAGGGCCACCACTGCGGGCCGGGTCGCCTCCACCACGGTGGGGAGCAGCCCCTCGTCGACCTCGAAGGCGGCGAGGGCAGACGGCTCGGAGCGCGAGAGCGTGCTCACCAGCCCGGAGAGAAGGTTGGCTCCGGCCGAATTGCTCGTGACCCCAGCCTTGGTCGCCAGTGCGGCGGCGAGGAGACGCGTGGTGGTGGTCTTGCCGTTGGTGCCCGAGACAAGGGCCACCTCGTGTCCGGCGGCCAGCAGGTCGAGGGCATGGGGGTCGAGGGCCAGGGTGACCTTGCCGCCTACTGCGGATCCCTCACCCGTGCCCGCTCGCCGGGACACCTCCGAGATCGTCCGCCCGGCCAGAACCGCCAGCCGCGTCCGCACCGGAAGCCCCATCCGCTCAGCATCGCCCATCAGGGAGGGATGTGGTGACGATCTCTTGACGGGTGGTGGGTCGGGGAGTACGGTGGAGCGAAGTGGTGCGGGGGGGAGCCTGACATGACCGACATGCCAGAGACAACCGACAGGTTCTCCATGTTTCCCGAAAACACTGTTCCCGAAGATGCGGTGCCCGAACAACGAGATCCGGACCGAGGTGGCGCTGATGTTCCTGGGAGAGCACAGTCACTCCCTGGATGCGAAGGGGAGGGTGATTCTTCCTGCTCGCTTCCGCGACCAGCTCGAGTCGGCGTTCGTCACCAGCGAAGTGGACGGGTGCCTGGCCCTGTGGCCACCCGAGGAGTTCGAGGGGCGGTCCCAGGAGATGAAGGCCAAGTGGCGGGGAACGCCGGCCGACCGCAACCAGGCCAGGGCCTTCTTCGCCGGGGCCGAGGCTGCCAGTCCCGACAAGCAGGGCCGGGTGGCGATTCCCGCGCCGCTGCGGGCCTTCGCCCACCTGGACCGGGAGGTCGCCATCACCGGGGCCTTCGATCACGTGGAGATCTGGGATGCCGCCACCTGGCAGGAGACGAAACGGGTCGGCGAGCAGGGTCTCTCCGGTGACGTTGTCGACCCCGAGAGAACCGACTGTTGAGGCCCACTATTACCGCCCCGACTCCGACCGGCAGCGGATCACCGACATCGCACTCGTCCGTGCGCCATCCCCCGACCGGCACGTGGGAAGACCCCCCTCTTCGCCCTGTGTCTTGGCTCCGATCGAGCAGATGGACTGCTTGGAGCCTTCCGGGCGGGGGATGGCGGACGGACGAGGTCCGATGAACGACCCGGCTGAATCGAGCCGGGCCTACGAGCATCTTCCTGTCATGGTGGCCGAGGTCACCGCACTTTTCGAGCCGGTGCCGCCGGGTCCGGTGGTCGACGCCACGGTCGGCGGTGGGGGCCACGCGGGAGCTCTCCTGGCTGCGTATCCGCACCTTCAGGTGGTGGGCCTGGACCGCGACGCCGATGCCCTGGCTGCCGCGGCGACGGCGTTGCAACCATTCGGGGGGCGGGCCGTGCTGCGCCACGCCCGTTTCGACCGGATGGCCGCAGTCTGCGAGGAGCTGGGCCATGACCGGGTGTCGGGAGTGTTGTTCGATCTCGGCGTCAGCTCGCCCCAGCTCGACCGGCCCGAGCGCGGCTTTTCCTATCGGGGCGACGGCCCCGTCGACATGCGCATGGACCGTGACCAGCCGACGAGCGCCGACGACGTCGTCAACGGCTATAGCGAGCAGCGCCTGGCAACCGTCCTGGGCGACCTGGGCGACGAGCGTTACGCCCGGCGTATCGCCCGGGCCATCCTCGCCGCCCGGCCGCTGGCCACGACCGGCGAGTTGGCCGGCGTGATTCGCGCCGCCATACCGGCCCCCGCCCGCCGCCGGGGCGGGGATCCCGCCCGCCGCTCCTTCCAGGCCATTCGCATCGAGGTCAACGAGGAGTTGGCCATCCTCGGCCGCGCCGTCGATACGGCTGTCGAGTTGCTGGCCCCCGAGGGTCGCGTCGTGGTCCTCGCCTACCACTCCGGTGAGGATCGCATCGTCAAGGCCCGCCTCACCCGGGCCGCCACTGGTGGCTGTACCTGCCCGCCTCGATTGCCCTGCGTGTGTGGCGCCCGGCCGAGCGTCCGCCACCTTCGCCGGGGCACGCGGCCGGGCTCGGGCGAGGTGGCCGCCAACCGTCGATCCGAGAGTGCCCGCCTGCGAGCGGTCGAGAAGCTGGCCTCATGAGCCTCGTCGGGTCCTGTACGGGTGGCCGCACGGGCCACCCGTCTCGGGAACGTGACGTCGACACTTTCCAGGCGACGGTCCGGGCATGAGCCAGGCCCGCTCCGCACGCCTGGCCGCCCGTCCCGCACCTCGCCGGGCTTCCTCTGGCTCGACCGCCGTGGCCGCGCCCGCTCTCCGGCTGGTCGACCCCTCGGCCCTTCCCCGGCGGCGGGCTCTCACCCGGGCGGCGACGGTGCTGGCCTCGGCCCTGGTGGCCGTCGGGCTGTTCGGGGTGGTGTGCCTCCATGTCTTGCTCACCCAGGGGCAGGCGGAGCTCGACGCTCTCCACAAGCGAGCCGACACCGCCGTGGCCCACAACGGTCAACTGACGGTAGAGGTCGCCCAGCTCGAGGCGCCCGCCCGAGTGGTGGGCTGGGCCCGCCAGCACCTGGGCATGGTGCCGTTGGCCGCGGTTGCCTATCTCCCCGCAGCCGATCCGATCTCACCGTTGCCACCCGTTCCCGAGGGCCCTCTCCCGACACCGGCCGCCGCCGAAGCGATGCCCGGGCCGGCGGGTGCGGCCAAGACCGGAAGCGCCTCGGCGGCCACGACCAACGGAGCGGCATCGTCGGGCGCGGCGGCGACCAAACCGACCAGCGCCGCTACGCCGACCACGACCGCAACCACCGTCGCCCGCCGCCAGGCGACGCCATCCACAGTTGCGGTCCGGCACCCGTGAGCCCGTCGGCCACCCTGACCCGTCGTCCCACCGGTCGCCCTCCCGCACGTCGCCGGACGGCTCCTCGGCGTCGCCCCGCTCCGCGGTCGTCGACGTCGACCTCGGCCCACAAACCTCGCCGTCGACTCCTGTGCCTGCTCGTCGTCCTGGTCCTGGCCTTTGTCGCCGTGATCGTCCGCCTCGCCGCCGTTCAGGGCCCGGGCGGCCGCCGGTTCGCCCTGGTCGGCCGGGCACAGAGGTTGCGCACCGCCACCCTGCCTGCCCCCAGGGGAGCGATCCTCGACCGCAACGGCGAAGCCCTGGCCATCTCCAGCCTCCTGAGAACGGTGTGGGCCGATCCCCAGGAGGTCCGGGACCCGGCGGGCGCCGCCCATGCCCTGGCACCCCTCCTCCAGCTCGACGAGCCCGGGATCAGGGCCAAGCTCACCAGCAGCGGCGGCTTCGTCTATTTGGCCCGCAAGGTCGACAATCCGGTGGCCGACAAGGTGGCTGCCCTGCACCTTCCGGGGATCTCCCTCCTCGAGGAGCCCACCCGGATCACGCCGGCCGGGACCATGGCCGCGCCCGTGTTGGGCCAGGTCGGGCTCGACGACAAGGGGCTGTCCGGGTTGGAGCTCCAGTACGAGAAGCAACTGGCCGGTACCCCCGGACAGCTCGTGGTCGAGAAGGACCCGGCAGGCCGTGACATCGCTGCGGGCATCCACGAGCTGAAGGCGGCGGCCCCGGGCCAAGAGTTTGTTCTCACGCTCGACCGTTCCCTGCAGTACGAGACCGAGCGCGCCCTGTCCGCCCAGATCGTGGCGTCCCAGGCCAAGGCGGGGATCGCCATCTTCATGGACCCCCAGACCGGCGAGGTCCTGTCCATGGCCAGCCTCACCGCCGGCACGGGCGGTGCCCCGCCCGGGCCCACGCCCGACAACGCTGCCGTCACCCACGTCTACGAACCGGGGTCGGTCAACAAGATGGTTACCGTCGCCGGAGCCATCGAAGACGGAACGATTCGGCCCACCGACACGTTCGTCGTTCCCGACCAGCTCGCCATGGCCGGTTCCACCTTTCACGACGCCGAGCCCCACGGCACCGAGACGATGCCCGTGAACCGCATCGTGGCCGACTCGTCCAACGTGGGGACGATCATGATCGCCAAGCGCCAGGGAAAGGAACGCATCGACCACTACATCCGCGCCTTCGGCCTCGCCGACCGCACGAACCTCAACTTCCCCGGAGAGTCGGGCGGGCTGCTCCCCAAGCCGGCGGACTGGTCGGGCCCCTCCATCGCCACCGTGCCCATCGGCCAGGGGGTGGCGGTCACGGCCCTGCAGATGCTGGTCGCCTACAACTCGATCGCCAACGGTGGTGTCCAGGTACCCCCCATCCTCGCGAAACGGGTCGTGGACGCCGGCGGCAAGGCTCACGACGTGCGCCCCCCCGCCCCCCGACGAGTGGTGTCGGAGGCCACCGCCCGCGCCGTCGTCCCCATGCTCCAAGAGGTGGTCGCCGACGGGACGGGAACCGCCGCCGCCGTCCCCGGCTTCAGCGTCGCCGGCAAGACCGGCACGGCCCAGAAGGTGCGCGACGACGGGGTCGGGTACAAAGACGGGGCCTACGTGGCCACCTTCGCCGGATTCCTTCCCGCCGAATCACCGCGGCTGTCGGCGATCGTGGTGCTGGACGAGCCGACCCCCATCTTCGGGGGCCTGGTGTCGGCCCCGGTGTTCTCGCAACTGGCCGGATTCGCCGCCCGCCTGCTGCGCATACCTCCCGACGCCGCGTCCGTTGCCATGGGCGCGGTGACGCCGACGCCTGTTCCCGTCAACGGGTCAGCGCCGGCGTCACCGGCCGGCACGCCTGCCGCGGCCCTCCCTCCCGGTATTGCCGCGGACGCCACCGGGGCCGGTACGCTCGGGCGGACTCCGACGTCGAGGCCCTGAGGATCACCGTGTGCGGTTAGACCGGTTGCTCGGCGAGCTGGAGGTACTGGAGTTCCGGGGAGACCCGGCCGGTACCGAAATCGCCGCCATCACCCATGATTCCCGGGCCGTGACGCCCGGCGCCCTGTTCTGCTGCGTCCGCGGCGAGCGCGCCGATGGTCACGACCTGGCCGCCGGAGCCGTCACCGCCGGCGCCGCAGCCCTGCTCTGCGAGCGAGCCCTTCCGGTCGCGGTACCTCAGGCGATCGTGGCCTGCACCCGGGCCGCCATGGCGCCTGCCGCGGCCACGTTCTTCGGGCATCCCTCGCGCCACCTGTCCGTGGTCGGGGTCACGGGCACCAACGGCAAGACCACGACCACCCATTTCCTGGCTGCCGCCCTGCGTGCCGACGGCCGGCCGTGCGAGATCATCGGGACCCTCTCGGGCCCCCGCACCACGCCGGAGGCCATCGATCTCCAGGCCCGACTGGCCAACCTGGCCGGGAGGGGTGTCAGTGGGACGGCGGTCGAGGTCTCGTCGCACGCCCTGGCCCAGCACCGCGTGGACGCCACCTGGTTCTCGGTGGCCGTGTTCACCAACCTGAGCCCGGACCACCTCGATTTCCACGGGACCATGCCCGAGTACTTCGCCGCCAAAGCATCGTTGTTCTCACCGGAAAGAGCAGCCGTCGCCGTGCTGAACAGCGACGATCCCTGGGGCCGGCGGCTGCTCGACACTGTTTCGATCCCGACCCGCCCCTTCTCGCTGTCCGACGCCGTCGACCTCGACGTCGGCACCACCTCCAGCACGTTCCGTTGGGACGGTCAGGCCGTCCGGCTGCGGCTGGGCGGCTCCTTCAACGTCGCCAACGGCCTGGCTGCGGCCACCGCCGCCCGCGAGCTGGGCGTCGGGGCGGCGGCCGTGGCCGAGGGCCTGTCCTCGGTGACGTCGATCCCTGGTCGGTTCGAGGCCATCGACAGCGGTCAACCCTTCACCGTGCTCGTCGACTACGCCCACACCCCCGACAGCCTCGAGCACGCCCTCGTGGCCGCCCGCCACTCTGCCCGTACCGTCGGCGGCGCACCCGGACGGGTGCTCGTGGTGTTCGGGTGCGGTGGCGACCGTGACCGGGGCAAACGCCCGGCCATGGGGGAGGTGGCCACCAGGCTGGCCGACCTGGCCGTACTCACCACCGACAACCCGCGCAGTGAGGATCCGCTCGCCATCATCGCCGAGGTCCGGGCGGGCGTGGTCGAAACAGACGCCTTGCTCGTGGAGCCGGATCGCCGGACGGCGATCGCCGAGGCCGTGGGCCGGGCCCGACCCGGAGACGTCGTCGTGGTTGCGGGCAAGGGCCACGAGGCCACCCAGGTGACCGGCGACTCGGTGGTCGACTTCGACGACCGTGTCGTCGTTCGCGACGAGCTGGCTCGGAGCCGCAGCGCCGGGACGGCCTCCTGGCCGGCGGGCCAGGGCACTGCGGCAAGGCCGGCGGGCCAATGAAGTGGCGAGCCGTCGCCGTCGCCGAAGCCGTGGGTGGCGTTCTTTCGGGGCCCGATACCGAGGTGAGGGGAGCCACCATCGATTCCCGCTCGGTCGTGGGCGGGGAACTGTTCGTGGCCGTGAGAGCGGCCCGTGACGGCCACGACTTCATCGACGACGCCCTCGCGGCCGGAGCCGCTGCGTACCTGAGCTCCGAGGCGCCGGGGCCGGGAACCGCTGTACTGGTCGGTGACACCACCGCCGCCCTGGCCGACCTCGGGCGGGCCGCTCGCCAACGTCTCGGGGACCGGGTGGTCGGCATTACCGGCTCCGCCGGCAAGACCTCCACCAAGGATCTTCTGGCCGCCGCCCTCGACGGACCGATGCGGGTGGCCGCCAGCGAACGCTCGTTCAACAACGAGCTCGGAGTGCCTCTCACCCTGTTGAATGCCGCCGACGACACCAATGCGGTCGTGGTCGAGATGGGCGCGAGAGGCATCGGCCACATCGCCGCCCTCTGCCGGATCGCCGGCCCGACGATCGGCGTGGTCACCAACGTCGGGCTGGCCCACACGGAGATGCTGGGCTCGCTGGCCAACGTGGCCCGGGCCAAGGCCGAGCTGGTCGAGGCCCTCCCGCCTTCGGGCACCGCCGTGCTCAACGCCGACGACGAGCGGGTGGCGGCCATGGCGTCGGTCTCTGCCGCCCAGGTGCTCACCTACGGGGTCGAGGGCGGTGATGTCCGGGCGTGCGACGTCGTGGTCGACGGGGAGCTCCGACCGTCGTTCCGGCTGGCGTCGTCGTGGGGGAGCATCGATGTGCACCTGGGCGTACGGGGTGCCCACCAGGCTGCCAATGCCGCCGCCGCAGCCGCCGCCGCCCTGGCCCTGGGGGTGTCGCTCGACGAGGTGGCCGCCGGCCTGGGCCGGGCCCGCTCGTCGCCGTGGCGAATGGAGCTGACCCGCTCGCTCGACGGGGGTCTCGTTCTCAACGACTCCTACAATGCCAACCCGGCGTCGACCGAAGTGGCTCTCCGCTCGCTGGCCGCCCTCGACGCCGAGCGCCGGGTCGCCGTGCTCGGCCCCATGTGTGAGCTGGGCGAGCACTCCGCCGCCGAGCACGCCCGCATCGGCGCCCTCGTCCGGTCGCTCGGCATCGACGTGCTGGTGACGATCGGGGCCCCTGCCTACCAGGGGGAGGACGTGGCCGACATCGGCCGTGCCGTCGCCCTGATCGGGCCCGTCGGTCCCGGCGACGCCGTGCTCGTCAAAGGCAGCCGGGCCGCCGGGATGGAGCGCCTGGCCACCGTTCTCGCCGGCTCGGTGGAGAGGATGGCGGCGTGGTAGCGCTGCTCGTGGCCCTCGGGGTGGGGCTGCTGGCCTCGATGATGGGCACGCCCCTCCTCATCCGTGCCTTCCAGGAACGGGGGATCGGCCAGCGGATCCGCGAGGATGGTCCGCAGGGGCACATCACCAAGGCGGGCACCCCGACGATGGGGGGGATCACCATGCTGGGGGCGGTGACCCTCGGCTACCTGGCCGGCCATCTCAACACCGGGGCCGTGTTCACCAGTGCCGGCCTGTTGGTGGGCCTGGTCACGGTCGGTGCCGGGGCCGTGGGGTTCCTCGACGACTGGATCAAGATCTCCCGCCAGCGCAGCCTGGGCCTGAACAAGACGGCCAAGGTGGTCGGCCTGATCGGAATTGCGCTGTTGTTCGCCGTCCTGGCCGTCTACAAGGCCAAGGTGCGTACCGACCTGTCGTTCACCCGGTCCATCGGCGTCGGCCTCGGGGTCCCCATCTGGTGCATCTTCGCCGTGGTCGTCATCCTCGCCTCCGCCAACGCTGTGAACCTCACCGACGGCCTCGACGGCCTCGCGGGTGGCTCGGCCATCTTCGCCTTCGCCACGTTCGTGTTCATCGGCTTCTGGCAGTTTCGCCACCCCGACTGCTATGGCGTGGGGCCGGCCCTCGACCTGGCCCTCGTGGCCGCCGCCTTCACGGGGACCTGCGCCGGTTTCCTTTGGTGGAACGCCGCCCCGGCGCGCATCTTCATGGGCGATACGGGATCGTTGGCGATCGGTGCCGCCCTTGGCGCGCTCGCGCTCACGACCAACACGCAGTTTCTGTTGCCGGTCGTGGGTGGGTTGTTCGTGATGGTCACCATGTCGGTGGTCGTGCAGGTGGCCGCCTTCCAGATAGTGGGGCGCCGGGTGTTCCGGATGGCGCCGATCCATCACCATTTCGAACTGTTGGGCTGGCCGGAGACCACGGTGATCGTGCGCTTCTGGATCATCGCCGGGCTGTTCGGAGCCCTCGCTGTAGGCCTCTTCTACGCCGACTTCCTCTCCCATGGCTGCTCGGCGGTGTCCAGTGCCTGAAGTCGCCCTGATCGTGGGCCTCGGACGCAGCGGCATTGCGGTTGCGCGCCATCTGCACGATCGAGGTGCCCGCGTGGTCGCCCTCGACGACGCCCCTGACGAGGAGGTCCGGGCCCAGGCGACCCGTCTCGGCATCGAACTCGTCGAGGCTCCCGATGCTCCGGCGCTCGTCGCCCTCGTCGAAGGGGCCGATGTCGTCGTGCCCAGCCCGGGCGTACCCCTTGTCCATCCCGTGTTCGACCTGGCCTCGGCCCGGGGCGTTCCGGTGCGCGGCGAGGTGGAGTTGGCCTTCCGCTGGACCGACCTGCCTCTGGTGGCCGTCACCGGCACCAATGGCAAGACCACGGTGACGGCGTTGATCGCCGAGATGCTGATCGCGTCGGATGTTCCCGCCGTCGCCGGTGGCAACATCGGCGTCCCCTTGTCCGACGCTGTCCGGCGCGATGTCGAGGTGGTGGTGGCCGAGGTGTCGTCGTTCCAGCTCTGGTGCACCGACACCTTCCGTCCGAAGGTCGGGGTGTGGCTCAACGTGGCCGAGGACCACCTGGACTGGCACGGCGACCTCGACGCCTACGCCGCCGCCAAGGCCCGCATCTGGGCCCAGCAGAAAAAGGGCGACCTGGCCGTGGCCAACGCCGACGACCCAGTGGTGGCCCGGCACGCGGCCGACGCCCCGGCGACCGTGGAGACGTTCGGGCTGGTGGGCCCGGCCGACTGGCGGCTGGCCGACGGGATCCTCGTGGGGCCGCCGGGTGAGATCCTGCCTGCTTCCGAACTGCGTCGGTCGTTGCCCCACGACGTGGCCAACGCCCTGGCCGCCTCGGCTGCCGCCCTGGCCGCCGGGGGCACCCTCGCAGGGGTGCGCGCCGCCCTACGCCGGTTCGACAACCTGCCCCACCGGCTCGCCCTCGTGGCCGACGCCGGCGGCATCCGTTGGTTCGACGACTCCAAGGCCACCAACCCCCATGCCGTGCTGGCCGCGCTGTCCGCATTCGATTCGGCCGTACTGGTCGCCGGTGGTCGCAACAAGGGCCTCGATCTCACGCTGCTGGCCAGATCGGCCGCATCGGTTCGCGCCGTGGTGGCCATCGGTGAGGCAGCTGCCGAAGTGGAAGCTGCCTTCGCCGGCCTGCGCCCGGTGACCCGTGCCGGGTCCATGACCGAGGCGGTGGCGGCTGCGGCCGCGGTCGCACAGAGCGGTGACGCCGTCCTCCTGTCGCCGGGGTGCGCCTCGTTCGACATGTACGGGTCCTATGCCGAACGGGGCGACGACTTCGCCCGATGTGTCCACCGTCTCCTCGGAACGGGAGCAGCCAATGGCTGACACTGACCTTCTCACCCGACTCAGCCGGCCGGCCGGCAAGGCCTTACCAGCCGATCGACCGACCATCGACCGACGGGACCGGAGCTGGACCGCGTTGCCGGCGGTCGTCGCCCTGTTGTGTGGGATCGGCCTGATGATGGTGTTGTCGGCGTCGTCGGTGTCGGCCCTCCGTATCTACGGCGGACCGTGGGTCCTCTTCGAGCGCCAGCTGGTGTGGGTGGGCGCCGGCGCGCTGGCCATGGGCCTCACCACCCGGGTCGACTATCGGAAGTGGCGACAGGTGGCCGTCCCCCTGACCGTGTTGTGCATGGCGTTGCTCGTTCTCGTGCTCATTCCCGGCGTGGGCGTCACCGTCGGAGGGTCGGCCCGCTGGATCGGCATCGGCCAGGCCCGGTTCCAGCCGTCCGAGGTGATGAAGTTGGCCATGCTGCTGTTCACGGCGGACCTCCTGGCCCGACGGACGGCGCGCAGCGGCCCCGGAGCGGTCGTGCTCCGACCCGTCCTGGTGCTCACCGGGGTGGCGGCCCTGCTCATCCTGAAGCAGCCCGACATGGGAACCGCCATGATCATGGTGATCGTCGTGCTGACGGTGCTGTTCGTGGGCGGCGCACCCCTGGCCCAGATGGGCCTTCTCACCCTGGCTGTCAGCGCTGCCGGGGTGTTCTTCAGCCTGGCCGAGGGCTACCGCCGGGCGCGGATGTTCTCCTTCATGAACCCGTGGAAGGACCCGTCCAACACCGGCTACCAGATGGCCCAGTCCCTGGTGGCTCTCGGTACCGGCCACGTGACCGGCGTGGGCCTCGGCGCCAGCCGGGCCAAGTGGGGGTTCCTGCCCAACGCCCACACCGACTTCATCTTCGCCATCATCGGCGAGGAGCTGGGCCTGGTGGGGTCGGTGCTCGTCGTCGCCCTCTTCGCCAGCTTTGCCGTGCTCGGCGTGCGGGCAGCGATGCGGGCGCCCGATCACTTCGGCACCCTGCTGGCCTCCGGCGTCACTGTCTGGGTCGTGGGTCAGGCCGTCATCAACGTGGGGGCGGTGATCGGGATCCTCCCGGTGACGGGTGTGCCGCTCCCGTTCGTGTCATTCGGCGGCTCGTCGCTCGTGATCACCATGGCTGCCGTCGGCATGCTCGCCAACGTGGCCCGGCAGGGGTCGGCCAAAGTTCGGTCCGATGCGACGACGCCGACGGGTCGGTCCCGGCCCCGGCGCGCGGGAGTGGTGTCGTCGGTCCTCCGTTGAGGTCGGGCCGGTTTGGCGCCGAGGGGACCTGGATGTTGATCGCCGGGGGCGGGACGGCCGGCCATGTCCTGCCCGGCCTGGCCGTGGCCCAGGCCCTGGTGGCCGCCGGGCATTCCCCCGACAGCGTCCACTGGATGGGCAGCGCGGTCGGCATCGAGGCCCGGCTCGTGCCCGAGGCAGGTTTCGGCGTCACCCTTCTGCCCGGGCGGGGCATCGAGCGACGATTGTCGCGAGCCAGCATTGTCGCTGCATGGGGGCTGGTCCGAGCCGCGGCGACGGCGCTGTCGGAGATGAGGAGGCGGCGGCCGGCCGTGGTGGTCTCGCTGGGCGGCTACGCGAGCGTGCCCGGAGCGGCGGCCGCCATCGTGTTTCGGGTGCCCCTCGTCCTGTGCGAGCAGAACGCCGTTCCCGGCGCCGCCAACCGGCTCTTCGGGCCCTTCGCCCGGGCCACTGCGGCATCCTTCCCGGGCACCGGGCTGGCCCGGGCCACGGTCACGGGGAACCCCGTGCGCCCTGAGGTGCTCGCTGTCGACCGGGAGCGCGATTGCGACGAGGCCCGCCGGGCGCTCGGCCTTCCCACCGACCGGACGGTGGTGGCGGCCTTCGGTGGGTCGCTGGGCTCACGTCGGATCAACCTGGCCGTCCTGGAGGCACTCGACCGGTGGGCCGATCGGACCGACCTGGTCGTACGCCACGTGGTCGGGCGTCGGGACTGGGGACTGGTGAGCGAGTCGATCCCCACCCTGCCCGCCGGCGGGTTGGTGTACCACCCGGTGGAGTACGAGGAGCGCATGGACCTGCTGCTGGCGGCGGCCGATGTGGCCGTCTGCCGGGCGGGGGGGTCGGTGGCCGAGCTCACCGCCGTCGGCCTCCCGTCGATCCTCGTCCCCCTCCCCGGCGCCCCGGGCGACCATCAGACCGCCAACGCCCGGCACCTGGTCGACGCCGGCGCCGCGGTGATGGTGGCTGACAGCGAGCTGAACGGCGCCCGCCTGGTGGCCGAGGTCGACGCCCTCGTCGACGACAAGGCCACCCTTACGGCCATGGCGACAGCCGCCGCCGGAGCAGCCCACCGCGACGCCGCCGAGGCCGTCGTCGCCCTGGTCGAGGAGCACGCCCGGCGTGGCTGATCTCTCCGGCTCCGTGCCTGAACGGAATGCCGGCCCGGATCTGACCCATCCCCGGCGCGTCCATCTGGTGGGCATCGGGGGCGCAGGCATGAGCGCCATCGCCGAGGTGCTGATGGCCCAGGGCCACCACGTGTCCGGTAGCGACCTGGTGGGGTCGCCCGTGGTGGAGCGCCTCGCCTCCATGGGGGTGGCGACGACCGTCGGCCACGACGCTTCCGCCGTGGAGGGAGCCGAGATCGTCACACCGTCAACGGCCATACCGGCGGATAACCCCGAGTTGGCCGCCGCTCGCGACCGGGGCATCCCCGTGGTCCGCCGGGGACCGATGCTGGCCGCCATCGCTGCCTCTCGCCGGACCATTGCCGTTGCCGGGACCCACGGCAAGACGTCCACCACGGCCATGCTCGCCACGACCCTGGCGGGAGCCGGCCTGCGGCCGTCCTACATCGTCGGCGGCTTGATCGGTGGGATGGCCACCGGGGCCCGATGGGACAGCGGCGAGTGGTTCGTGGTCGAGGCCGACGAGAGCGACGGTACCTTCCTCGACCTCCCGGTCGAGGTGGCCGTGGTAACGAGCGTGGCGCCCGACCACCTCGACCACTGGGGCGACCTCGACGCCCTGGAGGCCGCCTTCGGCCGGTTCCTCACCGGTGCTCGCAAGGCACTCGTCTGCGCCGACGACCCGCCTGCCGCCCGGATCGGCCGCCAGGTCGGAGCGGCCACCTACGGGACAACCCCCGACGCCGACTACCGTCTGGCCGGCCTGGTGCTGGAGCCGGCGGCCAGCAGCTTCGTGCTCGAGCACCGTGGGCGGCCGCTGGGCCAAGTGCGGGTCCCCGCTCCCGGGCGTCACAATGCCCTCAACGCCGCCGCCGCCCTGGCCGCAGCCGTGGAGGGTGGGGCGGTCCGGGGGTCGTTCGACGGCCTCGCTACGGCCCTGGCCGCCTATCCCGGTGTCGATCGGCGCTTCCAGGTGAGGGGCCAGGCCGGTGGTGTGACCGTGGTCGACGACTACGCCCACCTGCCCGCCAAGGTGGCCGCCGCCGTGGCCTCGGCGCGGGGTGGCGGCTGGCGACGGGTGGTGTGCGTGTTCCAGCCCCACCGGTACAGCCGCACCGCCGCTCTCTGGCGGGCGTTCGGCACCGTGTTCGACGGCGTCGACCTGCTCGTCGTCACCGACGTCTACGGCGCCGGGGAGGCTCCTCTGCCCGGCGTCACCGGAAAACTGGTCGTCGACGCCGTCTGCGAGGCCCGCCCGGTCCAGGCCGTGGCCTGGCTGCCCCGGCGGGACGAGGTGCTGGAGTTCCTGCGGACCCGGCTCCGACCCGGCGACGTGTGCCTCACTGTCGGCGCCGGCGACGTCACCACGCTGGCCGTCGACCTGATGGGTACCGACCCCGCCCCCGCGCCCGCCGAGGTGGGCGGTTGAGCGGCGTCGACGATGCCGTCGAGGTGGCCGCCTCGGTCCTGGGCGAGCGGGCCCGGCACGGGGTGCCGGTCGGGCCGCTCACCAGCTACCGAGTCGGGGGCCCGGCCGCCCTGTTCGTCGAGGTCGCCGACGAGGGCGACCTGGAGCTGGTCGGGCGGGCGGTGCGGGAGTCGGGAGTGGACGTGCTCGTCGTGGGCCGGGGCTCGAACCTGCTCGTCGCCGATGGCGGCTTTCCCGGTCTGGCCGTGGTGCTCGGCTCCGGGTTCGCCGAGATCACCATCGACGGCACCGACGTGGTGGCCGGGGCTTCGGTGAGCCTGCCCGTCCTGGCCCGGCGGACGGCGGTCGCCGGCCTCACCGGCATGGAATGGTCGGTGGGCGTGCCCGGCTCGGTGGGTGGCGCCGTACGCATGAACGCCGGGGGCCACGGCAGCGACGTCAGCCGGAACCTGGTGAGCGCCCGGGTTCACGACCTGATCGGTGAGAACCGTGGTGGCGCCCACCTTCACGGCACCGTCGGGGCCGACCGCCTGGACCTCGGCTACCGGCGCTCGGCCCTGGGCCGGGATCAGGTGGTGGTCTCGGCCCGGTTCGCCCTCGCACCGGGTGACCGCCACGCCTCGGAGGAGGCCATCGCCGACATCGTCCGCTGGCGGCGGGAGCACCAGCCCGGGGGAAGCAACGGCGGATCGGTGTTCACCAACCCACCCGGCCACTCCGCCGGCCGACTGATCGACGAGGCCGGGTTGAAGGGCCTACGGCGGGGATCCGCGTTCGTGTCTCCGAAGCATGCCAACTTCGTACAGGTGGACGATGGTGGATCGGCCGATGACGTGGCTGCGCTCATAGCCGAGGTGGCCCGCCTGGTGGAACAGCGCGCCGGAGTGGAGCTCCAGGTCGAGAACCACCTGGTCGGGTTCGGTGAGGAGGCTCGATGAAGACTTCAGATCCTAACGTTCGACCAAAGGTCGAGGGTAGGGGGAGGCGACGGAACGACCGTCGGGTGACCCGGGAAACAGCGGTTGGCGGCGGCGGACGCCCCCTGGTGCCGGCAGCGCGGTCGGCCCCGTCCCGGGTGGCGATCGACCCCCGGATCCGGCGACGCCAGATCGACGTGGTGCGGGCGGCGGGACGCCGCCGGCTCCGCCTGGTCGTGGTCGGCCTGGTCACCGTGGCCGTCCTGGTTGCGGCCTGGGGGGCCACCCGGACGCCGCTTCTCGACGTCGACCGGGTCGTGATCCAGGGGGCGACGCATACCGGGGCCCCCGCCGTGGGCGCCGCCGCCGGCATCGATCGCGGTATTGCCATGACCGACGTCGACGGTGCCGGGGCGGCACGACGGGTGTCGAGCTTGCCGTGGGTGTTGCGCACCGACGTGGTGCGCGAATGGCCCTCCACCGTACGGATCCGGGTCGTCGAACGAACGGCGACGGCAGTGACCCGGCAGGGTGGCGCGGCGTGGGTGCTCGTCGACCGAACCGGCCGGGTGCTCGCTCCGGCCGTGGTCCCGCCTCCGGACCTGGTCGTCATCGACGGCCCCGCCGCCGGGGCTCCAGGGACCAGCGTGGCACCGCCGGCACGCGATCCGTTGGAGGTGGCCGCCCAACTGCCGCCGGCCCTGGCTCCGAGAGTGGCGACGGTGACCCTCGGGACCAACGGCGTCGAGCTGCGCCTGAAACCCCAGGGGGTGGTCCTGGTCGGGGACACCACGGGCGTCGCCGACAAGCTACAGGCTGCACTCACCGTGTTGGCAGCAGTGGACGGACGGACGGTGTCCAACCTCGACGTCCGCATTCCCTCAACTCCTGTGTTGACTCGGCTCTAGCCCTTCACTAGAGTATCAACCCAAAGGACAGGGTAACATAACTGTCAACCTGTAGTGGAGGTCGAGGTTCGGTTGAGTTCGACCACGGGCGACGTCAATCGGACTCTACAACCAGCACGAGGCCACGAGCAGTGGCCACGAGTAACGGACATGTCGTGACGACACACCGCGCGAAAGCACCGCGCGTTCGGACAAACGGAGGGCACACGATGATCGGCGCACCCCAGAACTACCTGGCATTGATCAAGGTGGTCGGCATCGGCGGGGGCGGCGTGAACGCCGTCAACCGCATGATCGACGCCGGCCTCAAGGGCGTCGAGTTCATCGCCGTCAACACCGACGCCCAGGCGCTTCTCATGAGCGACGCCGACGTCAAGCTCGACATCGGGCGGGAGCTGACCCGGGGCCTGGGGGCGGGCAGCGATCCCGACGTGGGTCGCCAGGCCGCCGAGGCCCACCGCGACGAGATCGAGGAGGTCCTCAAGGGAGCCGACATGGTCTTCATCACTGCGGGCAAGGGCGGCGGGACCGGTACCGGCGGTGCCCCCGTCGTGGCCGAGATCGCCAAGTCGCTGGGCGCCCTTACCGTCGGGGTGGTCACGCGGCCGTTTGCCTTCGAGGGCCGGCGCCGGGCCGTCCAGGCCGAGCAGGGCATCGCCACCCTGAAGGAGAAGGTCGACACCCTCATCGTCATCCCCAACGACCGACTGCTGTCGGTGTCGAACGACAAGACCTCGGCCCTCAACGCCTTCAAGATGGCCGACGAGGTCCTCCTCCAGGGCGTCCAGGGAATCAGTGATCTCATCAACACGCCGGGACTCATCAACACCGACTTCGCCGACGTGAAGATGATCATGAGCAATGCCGGATCGGCCCTCATGGGCATCGGCTACGCCTCCGGCGAGGGCCGGTCCCTCAACGCCGCTCGGGCCGCCATCTCCAGCCCTCTGCTGGAGTCGTCGATCGAGGGCGCCCGCGGGATTCTGCTCAACATCTCGGGCGGAAGCGATCTGGGCTTGTTCGAGGTCAACGAGGCAGCCGAGATCATCCACGACGTGGCCCATCCCGACGCCAACATCATCGCCGGCATGGTGATCGACGAGTCCATGGGAGACGAGGTTCGGGTCACGGTGATCGCTGCCGGTTTCGACCGGTGGGACGACACCCGCGAAAGCACCACGGCCGAGTCCAGCCGTCCGTCGTCGCTCGGTCTCGATGCCGAAGAGGGCGACGACGATCTGTTCGGCCGTTCCGGCAGTCCTCTGGGCCTCGACGAGGAAGACGACTTCGACGTCCCGTCGTTCCTGAAGTAGGGCAGTGCCGGCTCCTGGACGTGCTTGGCTGACGTCTGACGTGGCCGCGGACCGGGGGTGACCACCGTGGAGCTGCCGGGCGGAGCGTCGGCGCGGTTCACGGGACGAGCCGACGGAGACATGGGCCACGGCGGCGAGTACGCCTACGAGGTGGCGCCCGACGTAACCACCCGCCGTCGGGCCGTACTCGACCTGCCGTGGACCTGGCTCCGCCAGGTGCACGGCGACGAGGTCGTCCGGGTCGTCGCTCCCGGCGGGTCGGCGGGAGCCGCCGCCGACGCCGCCGTCACCGCCGAACCCGGTTGTGCGCTCGCTGTGCTCACGGCGGACTGCGCTCCGGTGGTGCTGGCCAGCGCCGAGGGCGTGTTGGGCGCGGCTCACGCCGGTTGGGCCGGGCTGGCTGCCGGAGTGCTCGAGCGGACAGTGGAGGCCATGGGCGACCTCGGCGCGGTGAGGGTGAGCGCGGTGATCGGCCCGTGCATCCGGGCGGAGTGCTACGAGTTCGGCGTCGCCGACCTCGACCGGATCGCCGAACGCCTCGGACCCGAGGTGCGGGCTCGCAACGGGCTCGGCGCCTCGGCACTCGATCTGGCCGCCGGCGTGCGGGCCGCCCTGCTGCGGGCCGGTGTCGACGATGTCGACGACCTGGGCTCGTGTACCGCCTGTTCGCCGGACTGGTACTCGTGGCGGGCCCGTGGCGAGCGCGAGCGTCAGGTGGCGGTCGTATGGCGATGAGCTCGGTCGATGTGGCGGACCGCCTGGCCGGGGTGCGCGACAGGATCAGCGCAGCCGGCGGAGGCGCGTCCGACGTCACCGTGGTGGCCGTCACCAAGGGTCACGGTCCCGCTGCTGCTGCCGCAGCACTCGAGGCCGGCCTCACCGATGTCGGCGAGAACTACGCCGCCGAACTGGCGACCACCGCCGGCGCCCTGCTCGCGGCCGGGGGGCGGAAACCGCGGTTGCACTATCTCGGTCACGTGCAGCGGAACAAGGTACGCATGATCGCCGATCTCGTTCATCTCTGGCAGGGCGTCGACCGACTGGCGGCGGGCCAGGAGATCGCCCGCCGTCATCCGGGGGCGTCAGTGCTCGTGCAGCTCGACATCTCCGGTGAGGCGGCCAAGAACGGGTGCCGCCCCACCGAGGCCGCCCACCTGGTCGACGAGTTGGTCGACATCGGCCTCCGTGTCGGTGGTTTCATGGCCGTCGGCCCGACCGGGTCTCCCGAAGATGCCCGACCCGGGTTTCGGCACCTGGTGGCGCTCGCCGATCGACTGGCCCTGCCGGTACGTTCCATCGGCATGACCGATGATCTGGAGGTGGCGGTGGCCGAGGGAGCCACCATGATCCGGGTGGGTCGAGGCTTGTTCGGTCCACGGAATGGCGCCGACGACCTGCGACGATAGGCTGAGCAGCCAAGGAGGGTTCCGCAAATGGCATCGGTTTGGCGACGAACGATGGTCTACCTCGGCCTCGTCGACGACGAGGAGTACGAGGACTACGAGCCCTACGACGAAGTGCCGCCGCCACCCGCGCCCGCGCCCCGCCGCCAAGCGGCGGTTCGCCAGGCGCCCGTCGATCCCGTCTTCGAACCAGAGCCCGCCCCGGGAGCCGTGAGGACGCTGCCTCGCGAGCCCGCCACCGGTGGCATCACCATCCAACGTCCGGCCGTCGTGCGCCCCATCGTCACGGCCCAGCAACCCAAGGTGCACGTGGTGGCACCCAACGGC
Source organism: Acidimicrobiales bacterium (assembly GCA_038232455.1). Lineage (GTDB taxonomy): Bacteria > Actinomycetota > Acidimicrobiia > Acidimicrobiales > AC-14 > DATAQC01. The sequence goes on along the minus strand of JBBSHU010000002.1, from coordinate 11,916 downwards.
TTCAACGATGCCCAGGAGATCGGCGACAAGCTGAAGGTCAGCCAACCCGTCATCCTGAACCTCCAGGGTGTCAACCGCGACCTGTCCCGGCGCCTGATCGACTTCGCCAGCGGCCTCACCTACGGGCTCGGCGGCCAGATGGAGCGCGTCGCCGAACAGGTCTTCCTGCTCACGCCCTCTAACGTGGAACTTCCCGCCGAGGAGAAGAGGCGTCTGCAGGAGCGCGGGTTGTACCGCGCCTGATCTGTGCGGAACATCGTTTGCCTGCTGCTCGAGGCCTATATGTACATCATCTTCGGCCGCATCATCCTGTCGTGGTTCCCGATCGAATCGGGTTCGGCGATCGCGTCGGTCTTCGGGTTCCTCTATGCCATCACCGAACCGGTGCTCGGGCCGATCCGACGGGTGATCCCGCCCATGGGTATGGGGGGGATGGGGTTCGACTTCTCGCCCCTCATCGTCATCTTCGGCATCTACTTCCTGCGTGGGTTCATCTGCTGAGCCCGGGCCGTCGGTTCACCGCACCGGGGGTCGGGCAACAGCATCGTCGGCGGCATCGACCGCCGAGATAGCATCCAGCGATGGCCGATACCTTGTTGCCCCTTCGGGGTTCCGCTGTGCGCGTTCAACTTGATGGGATGGTGACTTCGTGGTCCTAGTGAGCTTCGTCCTCGTCGTGGTGGCGGCCATCACGCTCGTTATCGGGCTGCTCCAGTCCGGACTCGGGATCATCTACGTCTCGATCGGCTGTTCGGTGCTCGCCGGCATCGTCCTGGCCACGGCTGTGCTTCGTGGCCGCCCCGAGCCCAAGGGCGCCGGTGCGCCCATGCCTCAGCGGGCCACCGCCGGGGCCCAACCTGACACGGCTCCGAGCACCTGGGTGGCTCCCGGCCCGACGCCCGCCCCATCCTCGTCGTCACCCGCGCCCGACCCGGTCACCGCAGGGACCTCCGCCGGGGCCCTCGGCGATGGGGGAGTCGCGGTGGCCGAACGCGACGACCGCACCGAATCTTTCGACCGGGTCGAGGTCGAGGAGTCCGCAGCCGACGACGACTTCCCGATCCACGACTACGACAGGCTGCGGGCCACGGAGATCCTTCCAATGCTGGCCGAGCTGTCCGACGAACAGCTCGAGGTCGTCGGCGAGCGCGAGCGGAGCGGCAAGAACCGGGCCATGGTGCTCAATCGCATCGAAGCCCAGAAACAGAACCGGGCGTCCGAAGCGTCCGAACCGTGGGACACCGACGACGAGGGCTGGGACGCCGCAGCTGCGTCGGCCCCGATCCCTGCTCCGGCTCCCGAGCCCCGTGTGGCCTCGGGTCCGGGATCGCCCGATGGCCCGATGACCCAACCACCCGTCGTTGCCGCCGTGGGCGAGTTCCCGATCCCAGACTTCGACGATTTGAAGGCCCTGGAGGTTCTCGGCCGCCTTCCCGACCTGACCGTGAGCGAGCTGCACCTGGTGAGGCGCCGCGAAGAGGACGGGTTCCGCCGGGCCATGGTCCTCAATCGCGTCGACCGTCTCATCGAGGAAGCACCCCCGGAGCCCGAGCCGGTCGTGGTCGCGCCCAAGCGACGTTCCACGACGCGGGCCACCTCGGCGAAGGCGCCGGCCAAGCGCACTGCGAACACCAAGGGAGCGGTGGCCAAGGGGGCCCGGGAGGCGGCGGCGGTCGCCACGGCCCGCAAGCGGACCAGCGCAACCAAGGCGTCCGCTCCGGTGGCGGCCAAGAGGGCCACCGCGTCGACCAGGAAGGCCTCGGCGTCTACCCGGAAAGCGGTCGTCGAGACCAAGTCGGCCACGGCCAAGAAGGTCGCCGCGACCCGCAAGGCTGCCCCGGCCAAGAGGACCACCAAGAAGCGCTGAGTTTCTGGCGGTGGTCCCGTTGGAACTCAGCTGGTGACGTTCAGCTCCACCAGGAGGGACTCGCCATCGACTTCGAGGTCGTGGCCCTCGTCGACGTCGGCCACGACGAGTCCTGTGGCCAGGACCTCGGCGGCGACCCACTCGCCGTGCGCTTCGATGGCGGCCGCAAGGCGCCCGCCGCCGGGGGCGGCGATGCGTAGGTCGATTCGATCGGTCAGGGCCAGGTCGAGGCGCTTGCGCAGGTCGTTGAGGCCCCGGATCAACTCCCGCGCCGTTCCCTCGCGTTCGAGCGCTTCGTCGAGCTCCAGGTCGAGGGCAACCGCCCACCCGCCGTCCTGGGCCAGGGCCAGCTCCTCGTGGCGGTCGGCCCGAACCTCCACGTCGTCGGGGCCCAGGCGCTCGCCGGCCACTTCGACCCAGCCCTGGGTCTCCAGGAGGCCACGCACCTCGGCACCGTCGACAGCGGCGAGGGCGGCCTTGATGTCGTTTACCCGTGGCCCGAGCCGGGGCCCGAGAGCCCGGAAGTTCGGGACCACCCGCCAGGTCATGAGCTCCGCCAGCGACGTGACCTCCTCGAGCTCCTTTACGTTGAGCTCGTCGGCGATCTCCCGTCGCACCTCGTCGGAGAGCTCGACGCCGGGGTGCAACAGGAAGGCCCGGCGCAGGGGCTGGCGGACCCGGGCCCGGGCCTCGCTGCGCGCCGCCCGGCCCAGGCCCACCAGGCGCCGGGTGGCCGCCATCTGCTCGATGACCGTGCTGTCGGCTGGGCCTGAGCGGTCCTCTGAGCGGGGTGACGGCCCACCGGCGTCGGGCCAGTCGCTGAGATGTACCGACGTCTCGCCCGTCAGGGTGACGTAGAGCTCGTCGGCCACGAAGGGGCAGAAGGGGGCGAGGAGCTGCGCGGTGGTCACCAGGCAGCGGTGCAGGGTGGCATGGGCCGACGCCCCGTCGGCGGTGGCCCCCCAGAATCGGGGCCGCGACCGACGGATGTACCAGTTCGACAGGTCGTCGACGAACTCGGCGAGCGTCGTCGTCGCGCCCAGGGCGTCGAAGGCGGTCATCGACTCGGTGACCGATCCCACCGTCTCGGCGAGACGGGCCAGCACCCATCGATCGAGCAGGTGGTCGGTGGGCGCGATCGAGGCCTCGTCGCCGGCCGGGGTCCAGCCGTCGATGTCGGCGTAGGTGGCGAAGAACGCGAACACGTTCCACAGGGTGACGAGGGTGCGCCGGGCCGCCTCTCGGATACCGTCCTCGTACACCCGACGGCTGGTCCACGGAGACCCGGCGGAGAAGAAGTACCACCGCAGGGCGTCGGCCCCGTGGGTGGCGATGACGTCCCAGGGATCGATGACGTTTCCCTTACTCTTCGACATCTTCTGACCGTCGGCGTCGACGATGTGAGCCAGGCACACCACGTTGCGAAAGGGGGTGCTTCCGAACACGAGGGTGTTGACGGCGAGGAGGGAGTAGAACCAGCCCCGGGTCTGGTCGATGGCCTCGCAGATGAAGTCGGCGGGAAAGGCCGCGGGCACGGAGCCGCCACTCCGTTCGGGCACGGAGCCGGTCTGGTCGAAGGGGAAGTGGTGCTGGGCCGACGGCATGGAGCCGGAGTCGAACCAGGCGTCGAGAACGGGTGATAGGCGACGGCCCACCGACGAGCAGCCGGGCGCCGGACAGGCGATCTCCACGTCGTCGACGGCGGGACGATGAAGGTCGAGGCGCTCGAGCTCGCGCCCGGCCAACTGCTGCAGTTCGTCGACCGATCCCACGCAGGTGTCGTGGCCCTCGCCGCAGCGCCAGATGGGCAGGGGAGTGCCCCAGTAGCGGTCGCGGGACAGGGCCCAGTCGACGTTGTTCTCCAACCAGTCCCCGAAGCGACCGTGTTTGATGTGGTCGGGATACCAGCCCACCCGCTCGTTCTCCCGCAGGAGGTCAGCCTGACGCTTCGATGTCCGGACGAACCACGAGGTCTTGGCCCAATAGAGCAGGGCGGTACCGCAGCGCCAGCAGTGGGGGTAGGCGTGCAGATAGGGCTCTTCGGTCAGCAGAAGGCCTCGGGCGGCCAGGTCGGCGATGATCTCCCGGTCGGTCCCCTTCACGGACCGACCCGCCCACGGCGTGATCCGCTCGTCGAAGGTCCCGTCGGCGACCACCGGGTTCACGACCGGCAGGTCCCACTCCCGGGCTGCGTCCATGTCGTCGGCTCCGAACGCGGGAGCGAGGTGGACGATCCCGGTTCCCTCGTCGGTGGCGACGAAATCGGCCGTCACCACCCGTTGGGCACGATCGTCGACGTCGACCAGATCGAACGGGCGTCGGTAGCGGCGACCCGAGAGGTCGGTGCCGGTGAACCGGGCCCGCACCTCGGCTCCGTCGCCGACCACGTCGACCACCCGGGCCGCGGCCAGCACCAGATCGCGCCCGCCGCCCTTGTCGGCCACCTGCACGTACTCGACGTCGGGACCGACGGCTGCGGCCACGTTGGACACGAGCGTCCACGGGGTTGTCGTCCACACCGCCAGGTCGGCCTCGGCGTCGACCAGCGGGAAGCGGACGTAGGCGGAGGCGTCGGTGATGTCGCGGTAGGCCCCCGGTTGGCCGAGCTCGTGCGACGACAGGGCGGTGCCGCAGCGAGGGCAGTAGGGGCTGACCCGGTGGCCCTCGTAGAGCAGGCCCTCGTCGTGGAGCTGTTTCACCAGCCACCACACGGATTCGACGTAGTCATCCGACATCGTCCAGTAGGCGTTGTCGGTGTCGATCCACACGCCCGATCTCTCGGTGAGGGCGGCCCAGTCCTGCACGTAGCGACGTACCGACTCCCGGCAGTGCTCGTTGAAGCGCCCGATCCCGTACTCCTCGATCTGGCCCTTCCGGGTGAAGCCCAGCTCCTTTTCGACCTCGATCTCGACCGGGAGCCCGTGACAGTCCCAGCCCCCCTTCCGGGGAACGTCGAATCCGGCCATGGTGCGGAACCGGGGGAACAGGTCCTTGAAGGCGCGGGCCCACACGTGGTGGAGCCCGGGCCGGCCGTTGGCCGTGGGCGGCCCCTCGTAGAACACCCACGGCGGACCGCCTTCGCGGTGTCGACCCACCGCGGCGGCCAGCCCCGAGGAGCGCCAGCGCTCCAGCACCCGTTCTTCGAGGGCGACGAAGTTGACCTGGTTGTCGACGGGTCCGAAGGGCACGGGGCCTTACGATACGGCTAGAAAGCCCGTATGGACGTCGACGAGCTGTACACAACCGCCGGCGATGATGCCGTGGTGCTCAACGTGCACCTCCAGCCTGGTGCCGGCCGCACGGCCGTGGTGGGCCGCCACGGGCAGGCCCTCAAGGTTCGGGTGGCGGTGCCCCCGGAAGGCGGTCGGGCCAACGAGGCCTGCGCCACGCTGTTGGCGGACACCTTCGGTGCCACCGCCGCCGAACTGGTCGGCGGGGCCAAGAGCCGGGAGAAGCGCTTCAAGGTCAGTGGCGTCGACCTCGACGTTTTCCGGCGACAGTTGGAGCGAGCGGTGGACGAGGGAGCGGGTGGCTCGGGCCCCGAGAACCGCCCAATCGGGCGTCGGTAAGACGCCTGCGCCTGCTAGACTCCGCGGCTCCGAGGTCACCGTGCGGGCCCTTCGGAGCCCGCCAGGTGAGCTCGGCCATGATCTCCTCCGACCCTCTCGAGACCAAGCCGGTGCGCCATGCCGAAGCGAGCCAAAACCACTCCGCTCAGAGGACCGCTCGGGCCCAGCGCCGTCGCATCCAAGCAGCCGACCGCTGCCCGCGCCAGGCCTGCGACGGTCAAGGCTCCACGTCGACCACGAACGCCGTCGTCGACGGCTAGCACCACGAAGGGTGGGGCGACGGCCACGGACCGCTTCCTCGAGGAGCAGCGGGCACTCCTGCTGAGCGAACGGGAAGCGTCACTGCGCCAGGCCGAGTCTCTGCGGGCCGAGGCCGAACAACTGGCCGAGGAAATGGAGCCCGGCGACACCCAGTTCGACGAGGAGTCCGGCGAGGGGGCAACGCTCAACGTGGAGCGGGAGCGCGACCTGGCCCTGTCGGCTCAGGCCAGGGCCACCGCCGACGAGATCGACGTGGCCCTGGCCAAGGTCGACCGGGGCACCTACGGCACCTGTGAGCGCTGCGGTCAGCCCATCCCCCGTGCCCGCCTGAAGGCCATGCCCTCGGCTGCCTTGTGCGTTGGTTGCAAGAGCGGGGGGCTGTCGCGTCGCTGAGGGTGACCAGACCCGCGCCCGGCCCGAGCGGCCCCCTGCGCAGGGAACCGGGCCCGACAGGCCCCTAACCGGGGAACAGAGCCCGAGCGGCCCCCCGAGCGGGGAACAGAGCCGTCCGGGATGGCCCCGTCGCAGCATCCCCCTTCTCGGTGCGGCCGCGGCGGTGGTGGTTCTGGACCAGGTCACCAAGGCCTGGGCGCTGGAGCGCCTGGCCGACGGGCCCGTCGACATCATCGGACCCGTGCGATTCAACCTCACCCGCAACACCGCAGGCGCTTTCGGCATGGGAGGGGCCTTCGTGCCTTTCCTGGCCGTCGGGGCGCTCGTCCTGGTGGTGGTCCTCGTGGCCCGAGCCGACGTCATGGCGCGCCCGGGCCTGGCCCTTGCCGCCGGCCTGGTGCTGGGGGGGGCGCTCGGCAATCTCGTCGACCGCCTGGCCCGCTCGCCCGGACTGCTCCGCGGGGCCGTGGTCGATTTCGTCGACCTCCGATGGTGGCCCGTGTTCAACCTGGCCGACGCCGCCATCACCTGTGGCTGCCTGGTGCTCCTGTGGTCGGGTTGGCGGACCCAGTCATCGTGACGAGCCCGGACGCGCCAGCCGGCACCCGGCGGGCGCGGGCCGAGGTCACCCCGACGCTGGCCGGCGAGCGCCTCGACCGCGTCGTTGCCCTTCTCTGGGACCTCTCGCGCCGACAGGTGGCCGAGCTGGTGGCTTCCGGCGGCGTGCACGTGAGCGGGAGGGTGGCGGCGGTTCGGGCCTGTCGGGTGGTCGAGGGCGACGTCATCGAGGTCGACCTGTCCGAGGCCACCGAACCAACTGGGGTGGAGCCCGACCCCGGCGTCGAGGTGGCCGTGGTGGCGTGCGACGACCAGGTGATCGTGGTCGACAAGCCCCCGGGGCTCATCGTCCATCCAGGTGCTGGTCATCCGACGGGCACCCTCGTGAACGGCCTGGTGGCCCGTTGGCCGGAGATCGCCGGCGTGGGTCAGCCAGTGCGGCCGGGCATCGTCCACCGCCTCGACGCCGGCACCTCGGGCCTGCTCGTAGTCGCCCGGACGCCGTCGGCTTACACCTCACTCGTCGCCCAGCTGGCGGCGCGCACGGTGGGCCGCCGGTATCTGGCCCTGGTCTGGGGACGGGTCGAGGCACCCGTCGGCCTCATCGACGCACCGGTGGGCCGTTCCCAGCGGGACCGCACGCAGATGGCCGTGTCGGTCGACGGAAGGGAGGCCCGAACCCGCTACGAGGTGATCTCCCGCCACGACGAGCCGGCCCCGGTCACCCTCGTGGCCTGCGGGCTGGAGACGGGCCGGACCCATCAGGTCCGGGTGCACCTGGCCGCCATCGGCCACCCCGTGGTGGGGGACGTCCGGTATGGTGGGGCACGCCCGCAACTACAGGTGAGCCGGCCGTTTCTGCACGCCTTCGAGCTCGGCTTCGACCACCCGGCGACCGGCGAGCGCCGGAGCTGGACCTCACCCTTGCCGCCCGACCTCGAGGAAGTGCGTGAGCTTCTCCACTGATCCCCGGTTCCCGGTCACCACCGAAGACGACACCGCCGCCCGCCGGATACTGCTCCTGTTCGCCGCCAGCCTGATCGTGGTGGGCCTCGGCGGCCTGCTGGCCGTCACCGTCACCCACTGGCCCGGGAAGGCCACGCGTACCGCGGTCGCCAAGGACGCCGGCACGCCGTCCAGCGGGCTCGGGCCCCAGCCGGGCGACGATGTCGCCGGCTACCTGGCGAACCGGTCGACGGCCCTGGCTGCGGCCACCGGCGACCGCACCGCGGTGATCTCGCTTCCGGACTACGTGAGCGAGGCCCAGGCTCGGGCTGCCGTGGGCCCGGCCAAGGTGGTCGGCGTCCTGGCTGCGGTCCCGGGCGGGCTACCCGGCGTCGTGACCGGGTCGATGTCCGACTGGGTGAACGGCCAGGTGGCCGACAAACGAAGTGACCGCGACGAGATGAAGCAGCTGGTGCCCACCGTCGACGATCCCCAGTTCAAGGCCTTCTACCAGGACGAGATCGCCCGCCTCAACAAGCTTCTCGACGGCGTGTCCGCCGACGGTCCCCTGGTGTTCGGCGTGGTCGTGCAGGCCCCGGCGGCCGCCCTCCAGACCTTGGGCGGTTCGGGCCAGGTTCGCCTCGTCGACGTGGCGCCGCCCGGCGTGGTCAGGCCGGGTACGGCGTTTCGGGGCCTGCGGCCCGAGGAGACGGCCAAGGCCAACGATCCGCCCACCCGGACGTCGTAGCCAGGTGCCAGCCGGTCCGCCGTGGGACTGTGTCGTTGTCGGCGCGGGTGCCGCCGGGCTGAGCGCCGCGCTGGTGCTCGGCCGAGCCCGGCAGCAGGCGCTCGTCGTCGACGCGGGAGTCCAGAGCAACCAGGTCGCCCACGGCATCGGCGGCCTTCTCGGCCACGACGGCCGGCCCCCCGCGGCGTTCTATGCCGCCGGCCGCAAGGAGCTGGCGAACTATCCGACGGTTGAGCTGCGGTCCGGCGAGGTCCTCAGCGGCGAGCGGACCGACGCCGGGTTCGTGCTGGAACTGGCCGACGGCTCGCACCAGAGGACGCGACGCGTCTTGCTCGCCTCGGGGATGGATTATCGCTTCCCCGCTCTGGCCGGAATCGCCGAGCGGTGGGGCCGCTCGGTGTTCCATTGCCCGTTCTGCCACGGCTGGGAGGTCCGCGACCAGCCGCTCGGGGTGCTCGACCGGGGCGCCACGGGGATGCAGCGGGCACTCCTCCTGCGCGTCTGGAGCGACGACGTGACGCTCCTCACCGATGGGCCGGTCGAGCTCGAGGCCGACGACGTCAATCGGCTGGCCACCGCCGGGGTCACCGTCGATGAGCATCGCGTCTCCGAGCTGCGGGGCCCGGGTATCACCTTGACGGCTGTCGCTTTCGCCGACGGTGGTGAACGCCCCTGTGCGGGACTGCTCGTGCCGGTCACCCTGCACCAGCGCTCGGCGCTGGCCACCCAGCTCGGCGCCGCCGTCGCCGAGCCGGGGCCCGTCGCCGTCGATGCCATCCACATCGACCCGATGTTCCACACCAGCGTCCCTGGGTTGTTCGCGGCCGGCGACGCCAGCTCGCAGATGCCCTCGGTGGCCAACGCCATTGCCGCAGGCTCGAGTGCCGCGGCCATGATCGTGCACAGCCTGGTGTCGGAGGTCCACGGCCTCACGCCGGCCTGAGGGCGCCGACCCCGGACGTCTACGTCAGGATGGGTGACGACATCCGGGCCTGGGTGTTCTTCACCCGGTTGGTCATGTCGGCCAGGGTGAACGAGTCGAGGTGATGGCGCATGTGCTCGCCCACGTCGGCCCACACGCTGAGCAGGACGCACTGGCCCTCGTGGTCACAGGCGCCGTTTTGATGGGGCTCGCCGAAGTCGCCGGCCACGATGGGCCCGTCGACAGCGCTGACGATGGCACTGAGGGTGATCTCGGTGGACGGTCGGGCCAGCACGTAGCCGCCGCCCACGCCCCGCTTCGAGCGGACCAGGCCGGCTCCCTTGAGGGCCAGCAGGATCTGCTCCAGATAGGGCTGGGGAAGGCCTGTGCGCTCGGCGATGTCGCGCACCGACGTAGGTGTGCCGTTCTCCGAGTGCAGGGCCAGCGAGAGGAGGGCCCGGCTGGCGTAGTCGCCTCTGGTCGAGACTCTCACCCCCTCCATGGTACGGGTTCGCAGGCACCTCCGGGTGATGGGTCGCCCACGGTAGGGTGACACGGATGGACGAGGGAGCGGGCCCGCTTGTCCCCGACTACGGGGGCGCTTGTCTCGACGGGGTCGTCCCGGCGATCCTGGGGCGCCGGGACCGGGCACCGGCGTGGCTGCCGCCGTCGGTGGCCCGAGCCGATCAGGTGGTGTTGCTGGTGCTCGACGGCCTGGGGTGGGAACAGCTCCAGGAGAGGGCGTCGTTGGCTCCCACCATGGCGGCGATGGAGGGTGGCCCGATCACCACCGTCGCCCCGTCGACCACCGCTACCGCCCTCACGTCGCTGTCGACGGGTGCCCACCCGGCGGCCCACGGCGTCGTGGGGTACCGGATGCGGGTCATGGGCACCGATGTGCTCAACGTCCTGCGCTGGCGGACGATGCAGGGCGACGACGCCCGCACCACGATCCCGCCCGAGGCCATGCAGCGCCTGGAACCCTTCGGCGGCACCAAGCCGCCGGTCATCACCAGGGCCGAGTTCGCCGAGACCGGGTTCACCCGGGCCCACCTGGCCGGGGTCCGCCTGCTCGGCTACCGCGTACCCTCCACCCTGGTGACGAGGGTGGCGAGCGAGCTCGGCGAGGGGGCCGATTTCGTGTACGCCTACTACGACGGGGTTGACAAGGTGGCCCACGAGTACGGCCTCGGCCGGTACTACGAAGCCGAGTTGGCGGCCGCCGACCGCCTGGTGGCCGACGTGATCGCCGTACTGCCTCCCGGCGCCTCCCTGGTGGTGTGCGCCGACCACGGACAGGTCGACGTGGGTGAGAACGTTGTCGCCCTGCGGCGCGAGGTCATGGACCTGGCGTCGCTGCTGTCGGGTGAGGGGCGGTTCCGCTGGGTCCACGCCCGGGCCGGCTGCCACGATCGCCTCGAGGCGGCCGTGCGTCGTTGCCACGGCGACCAGGCGTGGGTGCGCACCCGCGACCAGATCGTGGCCGAGGGCTGGTTCGGCGGCCGGCTCGTGCCCGACGTCGAGGCCCGACTGGGCGACGTGGCCTTGGCGGCGCGCCACCCCGTCGCCTTCCTCGACCCCGCCGACACCGGCAACGTCCGCCTGTGCAGCCGTCACGGATCGTTGACGCCAGCCGAGATGCTGGTGCCCCTCCTGGGCGCTGCGGCCTGAGATTCCGCCGGCTGGGCAGGTGACAGAGACCGCACTTCGAAAGGATCGATGCCATGACCAACCAGGCACCCAACGAGCAGGTAGCAGCACCTGGGCCCGGCCCGGTGGCCGTCGACGGCGACCCGCTGTCGGAACCGGAGAGTCAGGTCGTCGAGGAACGGTCGGGCGGTGCCGGAGAGATGATCGAGTCACCGGCCAAGGTCCTGCGCATCGGCACCATGACCAAGGAGTTGCTGGAGGAAGTGCGGCGGGCACCTCTCGACGAGGCCGGGCGAAGCCGGTTGCGCGAGATCTACGAGACCTCGGTGCGGGAGCTGTCGAGCTGCCTGGGCGACGACCTGGGCGAGGAGCTGGCCCGGCTCACCTCCCCGTTCGACAGCGCCTCGCCCTCCGAGGCCGAGTTGCGCGTGGCCCAGGCCCAACTGGTGGGATGGCTCGAAGGCCTGTTCCACGGGATCCAGGCCACGCTGTTCTCCCAACAGATGGCGGCCCGGGCCCAGCTGGAGGAGATGCGCAACCGGGGCCTGCCCCCGGGCCCCCCTCCCGACGCGCCCCGTCCCGGCACCTACCTGTAGCGGCACCGGTCGACGTAGGCGGCCAACGGCAAATCCACGGTCGACGTGCGATGATCCGGTGTACCGGAACATGGCCGGGACGGCCACTATTCGCGATCCAGGGGGACCGATGAGCTACGAGCACAGTTGCAAGAAGGCCGGCGCCGAAGGCTGCGGGTACACGGTGCGAGCCGGCTCCGAGGAGGAGCTCAAGGCCAAGGTCATCACCCACGCCCAGAAGAAGCACGGCGTGAAGAACATGACCGACACGATTTACAGCTACCTCCGGGAGTGCGCCCAGTGATCAGGAGGGGCCTATCGAGAAGCTGACCTGATCAGAAGCTCGTCGTCGCCTGCCGGTGCAAGTCCGGTCCGGGTAGCTGCCAGGAGGCCCGGTAGCAGGCTGGCGGCTCGATCTGGAAACGGGT
>JBBSHU010000001.1:0-77822 GCA_038232455.1 Acidimicrobiales bacterium | reverse complement strand
CGGACACCCCGCCCGAACCCTATGCCGGTGGACGAACTATCTGGGTCCTCGGTTCTCCACACCCGCGTCATCGGGGTCCGGGGCGGAAGCCGCCTCGGTGTACCGCCAACAGAGCGACTACGTCAGCGGCCTCCTAGACGACCTGGCCGAGTGGCCGCTGCTGCATCAACGACCCTGCTTCCAGTGGTAGCGGCGGATCGACCCGACGATGGTCAGGACGATCCCGGCCACGCCGATGAGGACACCGAGGCCGCCGATCACCATCCAGGGCACCGCCCGCCGCAGGACGTCCGCTGGCGATCGGCCCACCAGGGCCCGGTCGGGCGCGCCACCGCGTATCTCGAAGTTGTAGTCGGCCGCCTTGGGAAGCTCGAACTCGACGGCTCCGGTGTAGTCCTGATCGCCGCGGGTGATGGTTTCGGTGGCGCCGCCGGCCTGACTGACAGTCACGGCCGTCCCGTCGGCAGCCGTGATCCGAACGGAGCCGGTGTCCATGCTTCGGCCGTACCCGCCTCGTTCGTCGCTCGTCCCCGTCGCCTCGAAGATGAGGTACTGGCCCGACGAGAGGTGGAGACGAGTGCTCCCGGGCACCGTGATCGTCTTCGCCGACGTGACGATCCGCACGAAGGGCACGACCACGCTGATGCCGGCGGCCATCGTCACGAGAAAGCCCAACACGATCATCGCGATCGAAATCGCCAGGGGCGGCCCGGGTCGGCGCCCCGTGCGGGGAGTCGGGGCCGTGCGGGCCGTGGGGGCCGGGAAGGCCGGAGGCTGATCGTGGTAGTGGTCGGTCCAGGCTGTCCCGTCCCACCAGCGAAGGCGGCCGGGTTGGTTGACGTCCGGGAACCATCCAGCTGCGGCGTCGGTCATCTGCTCATGATTGCACCCGGCGGGTCGCCGAGCTCGTCCGTCCATCCCACGCCGGCGGGGTCCACGTCGTTGCGAAGGCCCTTGATCGAGGGCTGGCGAAGGACCCCGGCGCCGGTGACCTCGTTGAACATGACCTCGATCACGACAGCCGGCCGAACGTAGTGCAGGGCGATTTCCGGCGTGTTGACGAAGGGGCTGGTGTCGATGACGAGCTCCCGGAACTCGGTAGTGAGCGTCCGCAGGAGCAGCTCACTGAGGCCCGAGCCCACCAACCCGACGAACCGCAGGGCGAACGGGTGGCCCGGCGGCGCCGGCACCTCGGGGTCCACCCAACCGACGGCAAGGGAACCGATCTGGCCCGAGCGTCCGCCCGATCCCTCGCTCCATCCGCCCACAACGAACTCGCGCCGGCCGAAGCACTTGATCTTGGTCCACGACTTCGATCGCTTCCCCACGGCGTAGGGGGCCGAGGCCATCTTGCCCACGTACCCCTCGAACCCGATCCGGCGGCAGGCCGCCAGCATCTCGCCGTCGGGCGCCTCGGCCAACAGTGGGGAGGTCTGCCACGACCGACCCTTCAGGTTCAGCTCCTCCAGCGAACGCCGGCGCTCGCTGAAGGGCTCGGCCGTGAGCAGTCGACCGTCGAGCCACAGCAGGTCGAACACGACATACAGGACCGGTACCTCGGCTATGAGCGGCCGACCGGGGCCGCGGACGTGCATGCGGCGCTGCAGCCGCTCGAAGCTCGGGTGGCCCTTGTCGTCGAAGGCAATGATCTCGCCGTCGAGCACCATTGCCCGGTTGCCGAGGGCGGTACCGAGCTGGGCCAGCTCCGGGTAGCCGCCGGTGACGTCGTTGCCGACTCGGCTGTGCAGCGTGACCCCCCCTCCCCACACGCGGGCGATGGCGCGCACGCCGTCCCACTTGGGCTCGAACATCCACCCGGTGGGGTCGTCAGGAATGCCCGATCCTCCGGTGAGCATGGGTGCCAGGAACGGTGGTTCCCCACCAGGGGTCACGGGTTCGGGTTGATGACCACCAGGCGCTCCTCGGTCATCTCTTTCACCGCGTAGGCGGGGCCCTCCTTGGTGTTGCCACTTTCGCGAACGCCGCCGTAGGGCATCTGGTCGGCCCGCCAGGTGGGGACCTCGTTGACGAGCACGGCCCCGAAACGCAGGCGGTGGGCAGCCCGGAGGGCGGTGTCGAGGCGCGCCGTGAACACACCGGCCTGGAGGCCGTAGCGCGTGTCGTCGGCCAGCGTCAGGCCCTCGTCGACGTCGGCCACCGTCTGCACGGCGACGACGGGACCGAACACTTCGTCGCGCGACACCCGCATCTCCGGGCGGACGTCGGCCAGCACGGTGGGTGCCAGCATCCCGTCGGTCACCTCGCCTCCGGTGAGAACCTTGGCGCCCTGCCCGACGGCCTCGTCGATCCAGTCCTTGACCCGATCGCGATCGTCGGTGGTGATGAGGGCGGACACGTCGGTGTCCTCGTCGAGCGGATCCCCGACCTTCAGGTCGCCGACCAGGCCGGCCAGGGTGGTGCAGAAGTCGTCGGCCACCTCGGCGTGCACGAACACCCGCTGGGTGGACACACACGACTGGCCGGCATGGCTGAACCCGGCCACGGCGATGGTTTCGGCGGCTCGCTTCCAGTCGCCGTCGGCATCGATGACGACCGGTGAGGAGTTGCCCAGTTCCAGGGCGACTTTGGTCCGCGAAGCCCGCTCGGCGATGCCCCAGCCGACCTCGCCCGAGCCGGTGAAGCTGATGTAGGACACGTCGGGGTGGTCGACCAGGGCGTTGCCGATCGAGCTCCCGCCACCGGTGACCACGTTGAGGTGCCCGGCGGGCAAGCCGCACTCGTCGAGGAGCAGGTCGGCCAGGGCGATGGCCGACAGAGGGGTCTGGCTGGCGGGCTTGAGCACGACCGGACATCCGGCGGCGATGGCCGGCGCCAGCTTGTGGGCCACCAGGTTGAGGGGGAAGTTGAACGGCGAGATGGCCCCCACCACGCCGAGGGGCAGGCGCAGGGTGAAGGCCAAACGTCCCTCGCCCACCTGGGCGGCGTCGATGGGCACCATCTCGCCCGCCAGGGTGCGCGCCGCGGCGGCAGCGAAGGTGATGGTGGACACCGCCCGAACGGCCTCGATCCGTGCCGTCTTGATGGGTTTTGCCGACTCGGCGGCAATGGTCCGGGCGAACTGCTCCGTGCGCTCGGTCAGCAGGCGGGCCGCGGTGTCGAGGATCTCCGCCCGCCTCCACGGCGGGAGCGGCCCGGAGTCGTGGGCGGTCTTGGCCGCGGCCACCGCACGGTCGACCTCGGCCGGACCGCACTTCGGGACGCACGCCAACTCGGTGCCGTCGTAGGGGGCCCGAACGGTGATCGGGTCACCATCGGCGCCGCCACGGAATCGTTGGTCGCCGATGGGGACGGCGCGCAGCTCGGCCACCGCGCCTCCTTTCAACTCGTGGCCCCAGTCTCCCCCGACGGGGCGGGCTGATGGGACAAATGGGCCCGCACCCGGCCGGCGGCAATGCCCGCTTGTTGCACGCATGCGGCGATACCCACGCCCCGGTAGGGGGCCCCCGCCACGAAGACCCCGTCGAGGCGGGCCAGCACCGCCTCGATGCGGTTGACCCGTTCGTCGTGGCCGGGTTCGTACTGCGGGAAGCCGTTGTCCCAGCGGTCGACACGCCAGGCGACGGGCGCCTCGGTGGCGCCCACCAGCTCGGTCAGCTCACCGTGCAACCGGGTGACGAGGGCGTCGTCGTCGAGGTGGCGGGCCCGGTCGTCGCCGTCGCGTCCGGCCGAGGCCCGCAGCAGCACCGTGCCGCCCCGGGCGAGAGCGGGCCACTTCGATGTCGAGAACGTGCATGCGGTGATCAGGCGGTTCTCTCCCCGGGGCACGAGGAAGCCGCTGCCATCCGGCATGGCGGCAACGGTTCCGGGCCGGTAGGCCAGGGTGGTGGTGACAACCGACGCATGCCGGACACGCCCCAGGTGCTCGGCCGCCTCGGGAGAGGCGTCAGCCAGGAGTTGTGCGGCGGCGAAGGCGGGCACGGTCACGACGACGGCGTCGGCCATCAGGTCGGGACCGGGTTCACAGCTGATCCGCCACCGCCCGCCCTCGGCCGCCATCCCGACGGCCGCCGTGTCGAGTCGCACCTCGGTGTCGTCGAGCGACGAGGCCAGGCGGTCGACGACACGTCCCAGTCCACCGGACACGGAAAGGAACACGGGCGAGTCGTCGGCGGTGCCCCGGCGATCGGCGCGCAGGCCGCGGATCAGGCTGCGGCTGCGCTCGGCGACGACGGCCAGGGGGCGGGCCGCCGACCGCAGGCTGAGGTTGTCGGCCCGGCCGGCGTTGATACCTCCCACCAGAGGTTCGACCAGCCGCTCGAGGGCTTGGGGCCCGAGGCGGCCCCCGATGACGTCGGCCACCGACGGGTCGGGTCCCGAGCCGGCGCGCCGCCGGGGGAGGACGAGGTCGAGCGCGGCCCGGGCCTTCCCGGCAGGCGAGAGCAGGCTGGTGCCGAGCAGGGTCCGGGCGGTGACGGGCACGCCCAGGACCGTGCCTGCGGGGAGGGGGAGCAGACGGGCGCCGTGACAGACGAAGGCGGTGCCCGTCGCCGGCGCCACCAAGTCGTCGCCTAGGCCGAGCTCACGGACCAGGTCGACGGCCCAGGGCACCCGGGCCAGGAAGGTGTCGGGCCCCGCCTCCACCGGCACCCCTCCGAGCACCTCGGTGCGGATCTTGCCGCCGAGGCGCCCACTCGCCTCGACCAGCGTGATCCAGGTGTCGTGCGCCGCCGGGCCGTTGCCGAGGTACCAAGCGGTGGCCAGTCCGGTGATCCCCCCGCCGACGATCGCCACCGACGGCCTGGCCGGGTCAGGCACCCCGTGTCTTGGCCGTCGGCGGGGCGCCGGTGGCCAGCTGTGACTTCACCACGGCGGCCAAGGTGCCGCAGAACGCGGGGTCGTCGTTCGGCGACGCGGTGCGGGCGAAGGCCAGGCCCAGGTCGGCCGCAGCAGCCGTGGCCTCCACGTCGAGGTCGTACAGGATCTCGAGGTGGTCGGAGACGAACCCGGCGGGGCACACCACCACGCCCTCCACGTCTGTCATCGCCCGGTCACGCAGGACCTCGAGCAGATCCGGCCCGATCCAGGGTTCGGGCGTGCGCCCTGCGCTCTGCCACGCCACCGACCACCTACGCAGGCCCACGATGTCGGCGACGGCCTGGGCCGTTTCCCGGAGCTGGGTGGGATACGGATCGCCGGTGTCGAGGATGCGGGCGGGAAGGCTGTGGGCGGTGAAGACGACTTCGACACGTTCGGGGTCGACGTCGCCCAGGCCGGCGCAGGCCACGATCACCCGGCGGGCGAGGAGGTTCAGGTAGCCCGGGGTCAGGTGCCACGACTCGACCATGGCCAGTTCCACCCCGTTGGTGGTCACCACGTCGGTGGCCCGGATACGACTCGCGTACTCACCCACAGACAGCGCCGAGTAGTGCGGAGCCAGCACCAGGCCGACGATGCGGCCGACGCCGCGACCGGCGAGGGCGGCCACGCCGTCCTCGATGAACGGGGGCGCATGCTTCATGCCCAGTTCGACCTCCCAGCCCTTGCCCAGGGCGACGGCCAGGCCGTCGGCCTGCGCCTGGGTCACCTCCAGGAGGGGCGAGGTCCCGCCGATGGCGTCATAGCGGCGCTGGAGGTCGGCCAGCTGTTCGGGCGTGGGCGCACGGCCCCGGCGCACGTGGGTGTAATAGGCCTCCACGTCGGCGGGGGTGGCGGGCGTGCCGTAGGCCATGACCAGGACCCCGGTCGCAGCCTTTCGTCCATGGCCGGACAACATGTCGCCCGCGCCGGCCACTAGTTCGCCCACCGCGGCCGCCCCTTCGATCAGGCCGGCCGCCCCTTCGATCAATCCGGACTCCAGGCGTGCACCTGGTCGACGACGCGGCGGAGGCTGTCGGGATCGGTCTCGGGCAGCACACCGTGGCCCAGGTTGAACACGTGCCCGGGGCGGCCGCCGTTGCGGGCCAGCACGTCGGCGACGGCGGCCTCCCTGGCGGCCGGCGGCGCCAGGCACGCGGCGGGGTCGAGGTTGCCTTGCACGGCCACGTCGGCCGGCAGCCGCGGACGGGCCCGGTCGAGCGGCACCCGCCAGTCGACGCCGACGACGTCGGCTCCCGCCTGGGCGAACAAGTCGAGCAGCTCGCCGGTGTTCACGCCGAAATGGATCCGGGGCACGCCCAGGTCGGCAAGCCCGGCGAAGATGCGGCGGCTGGCGGGAAGGACCGACCGGCGGTAGTCGCCCGGGGTCAGCGCCCCCGCCCACGAGTCGAACACCTGCACGGCGGCGGCACCGGCGGCCACCTGGGCCCGCAGCGACGCCAGGACGATGTCGGCCAGGGCGTCGAGGAGCAGCGACCAGGTCGAGGGATCAGCAAACATGAGGGCCTTGGTCCGGGCGTGGCTCTTCGACGGGCCCCCCTCGATCAGATAGCTGGCCAGGGTGAACGGGGCCCCGGCGAACCCGATCAGGGGCACATCGCACTCCTTGGTGACGAGGCGAACCGTGTCGAGAACATGGGCGATGTCGGCCTCGGGCTCGAGGGGACGCAGGCGGCGCAGATCGTCGGGGCCGCGGAAGGGCTGGTCGAGCACAGGCCCGACCCCTTCTCGCAGCTCGATTCCGACGCCGATAGCAGTGAGGGGGACCACGATGTCGGAGAAGAGGATGGCCGCGTCGACACCCAGCCGACGGACCGGTTGGAGGGTGACTTCGGCGGCCAGCTCGGGGTCACCCACGATGTCGAACATCGACGCCTTTGCCCGCACGGCCCGGTACTCGGGCAACGACCGCCCGGCCTGGCGCATGAACCACACGGGGGTCTGTTCCACGGGTAGGCGCCGGCAGGCGTCGAGGAACGAGCTGGTGGCGTCGGGCGACATCGCAGTCCGACGTTACCCGCCGTCCGGTGGTTACCGACCGGCGGGCCACTTGCCGTTCTTCGCCGGATTTCCAACATCAGCAGTTAGAAATCGCGCTCAGAATGAACCGTTCGCGCCTGTCGTGCGCGCAGGAGCCGCAGCAGGACGATGCCCACCGCGACGGTGATGAGAGCGGCGAGGGTGGACGCGGCGGTCAGTGGCAGTGGCGCCGGACCGTCGGCCAGAAGGGCGGCGACCGCCAACCCGGACAAAGCGACGTTGCGCACGAGGTCGACACCGGAGACCGGTTGTCCCCTGGTCTGGCCGAAGCAGTTGCACCCGGCGCGCCTGCCCGTCTTGACAGCCCGGGCGAGGAACACGCTGAACGTTCCCAGCATGAACAGGGCGGCGAGGCCACCGACGCGGGGCACCGCCAGGAGGGCAACGGCCACGCCGATCTCGGCGACGGGCACCAGCCTGGCCACGACCGGCGCGGCCGGGACGCCGAGAGCGGCGAAGCCGGCCGCCGTGTCCGCCGGCCGCAGCGCCTTCAACACGGCCGCCCGGGCTAGAACCACGGCCAGTACGAAGGCGCAGGCGTAGCCGAAGCCGGCTGCGGGACCGAACGCAATGCCGACCATCTCCGAGGGTACGTGCCCAACCGGGCAGGGGGCGCCATGTGCCAAGCTAAGGGTACGGGAGCCCGAACGCCGGGCTGAGAGGGTGCCGAATGGCGCCGACCGTTGACCTGATCCGGGTAATGCCGGCGGAGGGAGTGACACGATGGCCCACACGGGCGAGCAGGCGGCGCGACGCCGCAAGATCTACGTCGAGGGCAACCAGGGCGTGCGGGTGCCGTTCAGTGAGATCCATCTCGATCCCTCACCGGCCACGCACGGATCGACGGAGAACCCACCGGTCCGGCTGTACGACACGAGCGGCCCGGGCTCCGACGCCACTGCCGGCCTTCCGTCCCTGCGCAACGACTGGATCCGCGCTCGGGCCGACGTCGAGGAGTACGACGGCCGGGCCGCCGGCCTGCGCGACGACGGCCGGGCCGCCGTCCGGCGGGGCACGGCGGCCGAGGGGTTCACCGGCTCCAGCCGTCGACCACTGCGTGCTACTTCGGGCGCCACGGTGACCCAGCTCCACTACGCCCGCCGCGGTGAGATCACCCCGGAGATGGAGTTCGTCGCCCTCCGCGAGGGTGTCGAGGCGGGGATGGTCCGCTCCGAATTGGCTCGGGGGCGGGCCATCATCCCCGCCAACATCAACCATCCCGAGTCCGAGCCCATGGCCATCGGGCGCGAGTTCCTGGTGAAGATCAACGCCAACATCGGCAACTCGGCGGTGTCCTCTTCGGTCGAGGAGGAGGTGGAGAAGCTCACGTGGGCCACCAAGTGGGGTGCCGACACGGTGATGGACCTGTCGACCGGCGCAGACATCCACACCACCCGTGAGTGGATCGTGCGCAACTCGCCGGTTCCCATCGGCACGGTGCCGATCTACCAGGCCCTGGAGAAGGTCGACGGCGCGGCCGAGGAGCTGTCGTGGGAGGTCTACCGCGACACGATCATCGAGCAGGCCGAGCAGGGTGTCGACTACATCACCGTGCACGCCGGCGTGAGGTTGGCCTACGTCCCCCTCACGGCCACGCGTGTCACTGGCATCGTCAGCCGGGGAGGGTCGATCATGGCCGCGTGGTGCCTGGCCCATCACCGCGAGAACTTCCTCTACGAGCACTTCGACGAACTGTGCGAGCTGCTCGCCGCCTACGACGTGGCCTTCTCGCTGGGCGACGGTCTGCGCCCGGGCTCGGTGGCCGACGCCAACGACGAGGCCCAGCTGGCCGAGCTGGCCACGCTCGGTGAGCTCACCAAGGTGGCGTGGGGCCACGACGTGCAAGTGATGATCGAAGGCCCCGGTCACGTGCCCATGCACAAGATCAAGGAGAACATGGAGCTCCAGCTGGAGCTGTGCCACGAGGCGCCCTTCTACACGCTCGGTCCCCTCACCACCGACGTGGCACCGGGGTACGACCACATCACCTCGGCCATCGGCGCGGCCATGATCGGTTGGTACGGCACGGCCATGCTGTGTTACGTAACGCCCAAGGAGCACCTGGGCCTGCCCGACCGCCAGGACGTGAAGGAGGGCGTGATCGCCTACAAGATCGCCGCCCACGCCGCCGATCTGGCCAAGGGCCATCCCACCGCCCAGGCGTGGGACGACGCCCTTTCCAAGGCCCGGTTCGAGTTCCGGTGGCAGGACCAGTTCGAGCTGTCACTCGACCCCGACACGGCCCGGGCCTACCACGACGAGACCTTGCCGGCCGAGCCGGCCAAGACCGCCCACTTCTGTTCGATGTGCGGGCCCAAGTTCTGTTCCATGCGCATCAGCCAGGACGTGCGCGACTACGCGGCCAAGCTCGGCGTGAGCGACGAGGAAGCCCTGACTGTCGGCATGGAGGAGAAGTCGGTGGAATTCGTGACCGGCGGCGCCGAGGTCTACCGGGCGCCGTAACGTCAGGGCTATGACCGACACCGCTCCACAGGGGCCGACAGTGCGGGCCGGCGACGCCCGCTTCCCGAACCTGACCCGCGGCTTCAACCAGCGCTGGGTTGCTGAGCCGGCCTACGTACGGCTGTGCTGCAGTCCGAGTGACGTGGTGGCGGCCGTCGACTCTGCTCTCCAGGCCGGATTGCGTGTCACGGTGCGAGGAGGCGGTCACTGCTACGAGGACTTCGTCTACGGCAACGACGGCGGCGTCGTCATCGACCTCAGCGCCATGACCGACGTCTACTTCGACTCGGCAAAGGGGTGGTACGTGATCGAGGCGGGCGCCACCCTTTTCGACGTCTACTCCAAGCTGGAAAAGCAGTACGGCGTGACCATCCCCGGGGGCTCGTGCTACTCGGTGGGGGCGGCCGGTCACATCACCGGCGCGGGTTACGGGCTCCTGTCGCGCAAGTTCGGGCTGACCGTCGACCACCTCACTGCGGTGGAGGTGATTCATGTCGACGGTGAGCGCACCGTTCATTGCGACGTCTTCGGTGCCGACGGCGCGACGGCCGACGAGCAGCTGATGCTGTGGGCGAACAAGGGCGGGGGAGGCGGCACCTTCGGCATCGTCACCAAGTTCTTCTTCGCCGACCCTCCGCCTGCTCCCTCGGAGGCGTGGCTGGTGAGCGAGGGGTACCCGTGGAAGGGCTTCGACGTCGACTCGTTCACCGAGTTCCTCCAAGGCTATGGCCGGTTCTTCGTCGACCACAAGGACCCCGGCCCCGGCTCGTTCGACGGACTGTTCGCCCTCTTGCATCTCACCTGCAAGCCGGCGCCCCAGATCGTGTTGACCATGCAGTACGTCGATGACGACCCCGGTCCCCTTCACGCGTTTCGCGACCAGGTGCGGCCCAAATGCGCCGCCCCCGAGCCTGTCGTGCGGCCGGTCGGCTACCACGGCATCCCGTCTCCGAGCCTCGACGTCCGGTTCATGCCCTGGCTGTTCGTGACCCAGATCCTGAACGGCTCCGGGAACCCACAACGGGGCAAGTACGGCGCGGCGTACATGATCGGCAACTTCACCGACACCGAGTGCGAGACCGTGTACAGGAACCTGCGCCAGCTCGATTACGACAACGACCAGGCCCTCCTCCAGGTCGACTCCTACGGCGGTCAGGTGAACGCGGTGGCCCCACACGAGACGCCGGTGCCACAACGGTCGTCGGCGATGAAGCTGCAGTACCAGACGTACTGGCAGAACGAGACGGATGACGATGTGAACCTCGGGTGGTTCTCCGACTTCTACGGCGAGATGTACGGCCCGAGAGGGCCGCGGCCCGACGGTCGCCTGGACGGCTGCTACGTGAACTACCCCGATGCCGACCTCGTCGACTGGCAGACCCTCTACTACAAGGACAACTACCCGAGGCTGCAGGAGGCGAAGGCTCGCTGGGATCCGCTCGACGTGTTCAACCACAAGCAGTCGATCGAGCTCCCGTAGCTGAGGCCTCCGGCGAGCAAGCCACCGGCCTCCCCCACGCTCGGTCCCTCCTCAGGGTCAATTTCTCGAAGTCCTCCCACCGGTGCCAGCCCGTTCTATGGGACGACGGTCGACAAGCAGCGACACGAAGCTGCGGCCGCGAGTGCACGCCAGGACCTCCTCCTCGGCGCCGGGCTGCTACCCACCAAAGCCTTGCGCCCGCGACGTCGGACGACGGGCGTGGCTCGGTACGATAGGGGGTATGCCGGAGGGTGTGGTCCAGCTATGCCCGACCGCGCCCGACCTTGGGCTCCCCGTTTTTGTCGACGAGACGGGCCGACGGTGGCGCCGCCTTCGGTGGGTCGGTCGCGCCGCGGCCGCCTGCATCCTGGCCTATTTGTTCCTGCTCGGCGCCAGCTTCGCCCGCGCCCCATGGGCGCCTCATCTCACCTTGCCTGGCCTGGGCCCGGTGCTGGCCGAACCCGGTCCTGGGGCGTCGGCTGATCTCGGTGGCGACTCCCAGAACGTGCCGGCACCCGACTTGAAGACGACCGTCGCCCGACCGCCGGTCGCCAGCTCGCCGCCGACGACGGCGAGCGGGACTCCTTCCACCCCCGGCGTGGCTGGCCTCCCACCGGCGGCGGTTCCGACCTCGGACCCGCCGACAACGGTTCCTGCTTCCGGTCCGGGCCCGGCACCAGCCAATGGCGCGAATCCTGGCGGACCGCCGAGCTCTGTGCCCGGTCGCCAGGGTCCGCAGCCGACGACCGGGCCGACGACCACGGTGACGAACGCCCCGGGCCGGTCGGGAGTACCGCACGGGCGCCCCTGACGCAGCGCGCTCGTCGGTGAGAACCCTTTCGTGATATCACCGTCGCGCCGACGAGCGACCTCGCCGATTGATTCTCGTGAGCGTCGCCTTCGGCGCTACCTCCGGCGACCGCCAGGTCATTGGCTGCTGTTGGGGCTGGCCATGTCGGCACTTGCCGTCGCCCTTGTGCTGCAAGGATTCGTCAGCCAGCAACTGGGCTCGTCGTCGAGCCAGCCCCACGGGGTGGCGGTGGCCGGCCTGGCCGACGTCGGTCCCGTGCTCGACCTGTCCGGGACGGATCTCCGGTCAGTCACGCCGCCTTCTCGACAAATTGCGCTCACGTTCGACGACGGGCCCGACCCAACCTGGACTCCGAAGGTGCTCGCCGTGCTGCGTCGTCACCACGTGAACGCCACGTTCTTCATGGTGGGCTCCCGGGTTCAAGCCCACGCCGGGCTGGTGAACGCCGTGTTGCGTGATGGCAATGACATCGGAGCACACACCTTCACCCACGCCGACTTGGGCAACGTCTCCGGCACCCGGGCCAATCTGGAGCTCTCGCTCACCCAGACGGCCCTGGCCGGAGCGGCGGACATCAACACGTCCATTCTCCGGCTGCCCTACTCCTCCACCGCCAGGGAATTCAGCGCCTCCACCTTCCGGGCCGCTCGAGCGGCGAGTCGCGTCGGCTACCTGGTGGTTGCCGCCACCGAGGACGGCAGGGACTGGAAGCGGCCGGGCGTTGATCGCATCGTGGCCAACGCGACGCCTCCGGCGGGCCAGGGTGGCATCATCCTGCTCCACGACGGAGGTGGGAACCGAGCACAGACCGTCGCTGCGCTCGATCGTTTGATCCCCGCCCTTCAATCTCAGGGGTACGGGTTCGGGACCGTGTCCGACATCGCCGGGCTGCCGCGCTCGTTGACGAACGCCAGGGTCGCCACCCTGCCTCATCTCCAAGGAGTGACGCTGGCGGTTGTGATTCGGCTCTCTGCCATGGTCACCGGCCTGATTGCCCTCCTGTTCATACCGATCGGCCTGCTGTCCATCCTCCGAGGGATCGTCGTCCTCGTACTGGCTCACCGCCACTCACGCCTGGTCGTCCCCCCTGGCGACGCTGTCTTCCTGCCCCCGGTGAGCGTCGTCGTGCCCGCCTACAACGAGGAGGTGGGCATCGCCGCTGCCGTACGATCCCTGGCCGCCAGTGACTACCCCGACCTGGAGATCATCGTCGTCGACGACGGCTCCACGGATCGCACGGCTGCGATCGTTGCTGGGTTGGCTCTCCCCCGGGTCAGCCTCATCACCCAAGCCAATGCCGGCAAACCCGCCGCCCTCAACGCCGGGGTCGCAGCCGCTCACCATGACGTGCTCGTCATGGTCGATGGTGACACGGTCTTCGAGCCGGACACCGTGCAGCAGCTGGTACGGCCGTTCGCAGATCCGATCGTGGGCGCGGTCAGCGGTAACACCAAAGTCGGTAACCGCCGGGGGATCCTCGGACGATGGCAGCACGTCGAGTACGTGATCGGGTTCAACCTCGACCGCCGCATGTACGACACCCTGCGGTGCATGCCGACGGTGCCAGGGGCGATCGGCGCCTTCCGTCGCCAGGCACTTGTCGCCGTGGGTGGAGTCAGCGGGGACACCCTGGCCGAGGACACCGACCTGACAATGGCCGTGAACCGAGCCGGGTGGCGAGTCGTGTACGAGGAGCGGGCCAGAGCATGGACCGAGGCGCCCGCCAGCCTGAACGCCCTGTGGCGCCAGCGCTACCGCTGGTGTTACGGGACCATGCAGGCGATGTGGAAGCACCGGGGGGCCGTCCGTGAGGGCGGACCGCTCGGGCGGCATGGCCTGCCCTATCTGTTGTTGTTCCAGGTGCTCCTCCCGCTGCTGGCTCCTGCCGTCGACCTCTTCGCCGTGTACGGGCTGTTGTTTCTCAATCCGTACACGGTGATCGCCTACTGGACGAGCTTCAACCTCCTGCAGCTGGCGATGGGCGTCTATGCCTTCCGCCTCGACGGCGAGCAGATGGGACCGCTCTGGGTTGTCCCCCTGCAACAGTTCGTCTACCGCCAGCTCATGTACCTGGTGCTGATTCAATCCGTGTTCAGCGCCGCGGTGGGGACCCGTCTTCGTTGGCATTCTTTGCGTCGCACCGGTCTCGATCCCGGGCTGGTTACAGAGGCGACGACGCCATGACTGAAGAACTCGTGAGCGGTCCCACGAACGGCTGGCCGGCGCTGTCCTCGTCGTCCCCGGTGGTCAGCGGCATCTCGGTCGGCATTGGTGCAGTATGGCCTCCGCCATGAGAATCGGCATCGACGTGGCCCAGCACCAGCTGGGGTGGGAGGAACTGGTCGGGCGGGTCCGCTTCGCCGAGGAGGCGGGCTTCGACGGCGCGTGGCTGTTCGACCACTTCAAGCCCATGTTCGGCGACGCCGAGGGGCCGTGCTTCGAGGCCTACACGGCGCTGGCGGCACTGGCCGCCGCCACCACCCGCATCCGCCTCGGCGTGCTGGTCACCGGCGTCACCTACCGACACCCCTCGGTGCTTGCCGCTCAGGCCATCACCATCGATCACGTCTCCGGAGGCCGCCTGGAGCTGTCCCTGGGGGCGGCGTGGTTCGAGGAAGAGCACGTCGAGCTGGGCGTGCCGTTCCCACCCACGGTCGAGCGGGCCGAACGTCTGGAGGAGGCCATCGAGGTGGTGAAGGCCCTCATGACCACCGACGGGGCCACCGTCGAGGGGCGCCACTACCAGCTGCACAACGCCACCCTGCGTCCGCGTCCGGTCCAGCAGCCCCATCCGCCTCTGTGGATCGGCGCCGGCGGCCACCAGCGCACCATCCCCATCGCCGCCCGCCACGCCGACATCTGGCACAGCTTCGGATCGGTCGAGACCCTCACGGCCAAGGCCGCCGTCCTCGACACCCACGCGCGCCGGGCGGGACGCGACCCGGCGTCCATCGTGCGGGCCACCAGCCTGTCGTTGTCCGAGCCCTGGGACGAGGTCCGGGCCACGGCCGCGGCACTGGCCGACGCCGGGTTCTCATACCTGGTGGCAGGCTGGCCCGACCAGGGCCGGGCGAGGGTGGAGGAGTTCGTCGAGCGCGTCCTGCCCGACCTGGCGGCCCGCTGACCCCCGACGGCTCCTCGCCCGGCACGGCCGTCGCTCCCGGGGTCGTCCAGATCGACACCCTCCTCGGGGGGTGGCACGAGGTCACCGCCGGCTACCTGATCGAGGGGCCGTCGCCCGTGCTGGTGGAGACGGGGAGCCAGTCGTCGGTGCCGGCCCTGCTCGACGCCCTGGGCGGCCTCGGCGTGGGGGCCGACGACCTGGCCGCCGTGGTGGTGACCCACATCCACCTCGACCACGCCGGGGGTGTCGGCGACGTGGCCCGGGCCTTCCCCCGGGCGACGGTGCACGTGCACGAGAAGGGGGCTCGCCACCTGATCGACCCCACCCGGCTGGTGGCGTCGGCGGCCCGGGTCTACGGCGACCTCCTGGACGACCTTTACGGCCGCCTCCTGCCTACCGAGGCCGACCGGATCAACGTGCTCGGCGACGGTGACGAGGTGGCCATCGGGGGAGGGCGCGTGCTCACCGCCGTGGATTCACCGGGCCATGCCCGCCACCATCTGGCGCTGCACGACTCGGAGAGCGGCCTGCTGTTCGCGGGCGACGCCGTGGGGGTCCGCCTCCCCGATGTCGGTGTGCTGCGTCCGGCCACCCCGCCGCCCGAGTTCGACCTGAATGCCGCCGTCTCCTCGTTGCAACGCATGGCCGAGCGCCGTCCCCACGCTCTGGCCCTGGCCCACTACGGGGTGGTGCCCGGTGATCCCGAGGCCGTGCTCGTCGAGGCCGAGGAGGCCGTGCGTCGGTGGGCTGACGTGGCCGAGGCTGCCTGGCGCCGGGGTGACGACGTGACCGCGGCGCTGGGCGAGGCCTTCGGTCACGAGACGGCTGGAGCCGACGATGCCCAGCGGTCGAAGATGGAGGCCCTCAACGGCATCCATTCCAACGCGTCGGGCCTGCGCCGCTGGCTCGAGAACCGCCCGGACACCCCGCCCTCCACCGCCTGAGGGTCCAGAAGATAACTACCTGCGCATTCCGGAAGCCACCTACCAGCGAATTCTCATCATCGACGCACAGGTAGTTATCTTTCTGACCCTGACCGGATACCGGCGTGCGTCAGGGGCGGTCAAGACAGGCGAACCAGCGGCCGCCGGCCGACCAGACGTCGCCCACCGCAAGTCCCGCCGGCCCGGCCATTTCGGGGAGGCGGTCGACGCTCAACCACGCCCACGGAAACCACGGCCCGGGAAGTCCCCGGTGCTCCAGGCGGACTGTGGCCTGATGGCGGGGAGCCGACGGGTCGTCGAGCTCTGCGAGTACCCGGCCACCCGGACGCAGGAGGCTGGCCACGCGGGTCAGCAGGGCACCGGCGTCGCCACCGATCCCGACGTTGCCGTCGAGGAGGAGGGCGCTTCCCCATCGACCCTTTCCGGGAACGTGCTCGAACACGGAGCGTTCGAGTACGAGGGCGCCCCTCCGGCGAGCCAGGCGGACGGCACTGGGCGTGATGTCGATACCGAGGGCCATGACCCCCCGGCCGGCGAGGGCCATGACGTGGCGGCCCGGACCACAGCCCACGTCGAGAACCGGGCCGTAGGCCAGGTCGAGCACGGCCTCTTCCTCCGGTGCCGGCCGGTCGAGCCACCGGTCACCGTCACCGGCCACCCTCTCGCCGTCGGCCGCCCGGAGACAGAGCCGTGCCATGTCGGGACGGACCGGGCTGGGGGGCGAGTGGGTCATCGGAGTGGTCTAGCCCGGTTGGGCCGTCTGCTGGGGGATTCGGTTCTGGCGACGCTTCCGGATGGATCGGTCCGGTCAGGTCAGAAGAAGTCGGCGGCCTTCCCGGCGCCCCACATGATCGGGACCACAAACAGGGCCAGGCCCAGCGGCACGAGCACGAGCCGGGGGGCGACACCCTGTCGGCCGAGGCGACCGAACCGCCAGTCCGCCCCGATGGCGGCGATCACGAAACAGATAATTGCTGCCAGGTAGAAGAAGAAACTCGTCTCGGGGCTCATTCCTGTCCTGTCCTTTCGCTCACTTGGTGCGCCATCAGGTCAAAATCAGGATGAGGATGATGATCACGATGAGTGTTCCGATGCCTATGTACATGACTGCCTCCTGACCGCGTTGCCTCATGAGGCGGTTCCCTGATCCGACCGATGCCAAACCGGCCGGTACCCTGATCACCGTGTTTCGTCGTGTCCTTGCCGGGGTGGCGACGATCGTGTTGTCGGCGGCCTGTGGCTCGACAGGTGGTGGGCGTACGGCGACCACCCGGCCGGGCGGGAGCGAAGTACCGAGCTCGCCGCCGACCACGGCGAAGCCGCTCAACGTCGTGGCCACCGCCATCGTCGCCTCGGTGCCCGTCTACGACAAGCCTGGCCAGGGCGACCCCGTGCAGTCCCTCCCCAACCCATCGCCCCCGTACGGGACACCCCTCGTGTTCCTCGTCCGCGACCAGGATCCGCCGGACTGGCTCCACGTCCTGCTTCCGGTACGGCCCAACGGCAGCATGGGCTGGATCCGCCACAGCGACGTAGAACTGACCAGCCACGATTTTCGGATGCTTGTCGAGTTGGGAGCCCACCGCCTCACCGTGTGGGAGGGCGACGCCGTCTTCGACACCGAGCCCATCGGTATCGGAAGAGACACCGCGCCCACGCCCCCGGGGCTGTATTACACGCGCGAGCTGCTCCAGCCCTCGAACCCCGACAGCGCCTACGGGCCGTACGCGTACGGATTGTCGGGGTATTCGGAGGTCATCTTCCAGTTCAGCGAGAACGGAGTGCAAGGCGACGGCCGGTTCGCCATCCACGGCACCAACGACCCGGCGAGCATCGGCCAGAGCCAGGGCAACGGATGCATCCGTATCTCCAACGAGGCCATCACCAAGCTGGCCACGAGCCTGCCCATCGGCGTCCCCGTAGAGATCCGCGAGTGACGGGACTCAGGTGGCGAGGCCGGCCCTCGCCGTTCTCCATCGGCTCCAGCGATGGACGACCTCGGTTCCGGTCTCGAGCGACAGGCCTGCGGCCACGGCGATGAGGACCATCTGCGTCCAGGTCCAGATGGGCGGAAGCGACAGCCCGTAGAACGCGCGCAGGCCGGGCACGACGATCACCACCAAGAAGGCGGCGGCCATGGCCCCGAGCAACAGGCGGCGGAGCGGGGTCAGGGGCCGGTAGAGGAGGGCGAGGACCCAGAGCCCGATGGCGCACAGGACGCAGGTGGCGCTGGTGCGGGCGGCGGCCAGACCGACGCCTTCGGCCCGGGTGAGGGCATAGGCAACGAATGTGGCTACGGCCGCGACCGTCCCCACCGGCAGGGCGAAGCTGGCGACGCGGTGCAGGAACCCGGGCCTGGCCCGGTCGGAGTTGGGCGCCAGGGCCAGGAGGAAGGCGGGGATGCCGATGGTCAGGCTGCTGATGACGGTGAGCTGACGGGGGAGGAACGGAAAGGGGAGCTGGGCCACGCCGACGGCCACCGCCAGCAGGGTGGCGTACACGGTCTTGGTCACGAACAAGTTGGCCACCCGCTCCACGTTGGCGATGACCCGCCGTCCCTCGGCTACCACGGCGGGCAGGGAACCGAACGAGTTGTCCAGCAGCACGAGTTGGGCGACGGCCCGGGCGGCACTCGAGCCGGCGCTCAGGGCCACGCCGATGTCGGCATCCTTCAGGGCCAGGACGTCGTTCACACCGTCACCGGTCATGGCCACCACGTGGCCGCGGGACTGGAGAGCGGCGACGAGGGCCTGCTTCTGCCGCGGCTGCACCCGACCGAACACGGTGGTGGCCTCGGCCACGTCGGCCAGCGCCTCGGGGTCGTCCGGCAGGTGGCGGGCGTCGAGGGCGTCGGCGCTGCCGACCAGGCCCACCCGGGCGGCAATGGCCGCCACCGTCACCGGGTTGTCGCCGGAGATGACCTTGAGGGTGACCCCCTGGCGCTCGAAGAAGGCCAGGGTCTCGGCCGCGTCCGGCCGCAGCAGGTCCTCTAGGATCACCAGGGCGACGGCTTCGAGACCGGCGGGCAGGGAGGTCTCCTCGTCGCCGCCGGCCGGGCCGCCAGTGCCAGCGGCCACGGACGAACGGGCGAGCAGCAGCACCCGGCTGCCGGCAGCCGCCCGTTCGCCGCCCTGCTCGGCGCCGGCGATGACACTGTCGGCCCCGTCGACGGCGAGCACGTCGGGCGCCCCGAGCACCCAGGTTCCCCGGGCTCCGAACGACGCCGCACTCCACTTGCGGGCCGACGAGAAGGGCACCACCTCCTCGGCGTGCCAATCCTCGGGTGCCGGGTAGGCCGTGGCCACGGCCCGCAGAGTGGCATTGGGCTCGGGGTCGATGGCGGTCAGCGCCCCGAGGGCTGCGGCCACGGGGGCGTCGGAGTCCAAGACGTCGGTGGCGGTGACTCTCATCACGCCCTGGGTGAGCGTGCCCGTCTTGTCGAGGCACACGGTGTCGACCCGGGCCAGCGTCTCGACCGCAGCCAGCTCTTGGATCAACACGTTGCGGCGGGCCAGGCGCAGCACGCTCACAGCCATAGCTACGCTGGCCAGCAATACCAACCCCTCGGGAACCATGCTGCCGACCCCGGCGACCGACCCGCGAATGGCGTCGGGAATGTTGGGGTTGTTCAGGAGCTGGGTGGTGACCAGGAGCACTGCGGTGGGGACGATCACCCAGGTGACGACCCGCAGGATGTTGTCGATACCGGACCTGAGGTCGGAACGCACGAGGGTGAAACGCCGGGCCTGCTGGGCCAGGCGGGCGGCGTAGGCGTCGGGGCCGACCCGCACCGCCCGGCTCCAGCCGCTACCGGCGCTGACGAAGCTTCCCGACAGCACCTCGTCACCGGGGCGCCTCACCTGGGGTTCGGACTCACCGGTGAGCAGGGACTCATCGACCTCCAGGCCCGTCCCGTCGATGACCTCGGCGTCGACCACGATCTGGCCACCCGGACGGAGCGCCACAACGTCGTCGAGCACCAGTTCCTCGACGGCCATCTCCTCAACGTGGCCGTCGCGCACGACGGTGGCCCGGGGGGCGGCCAGCAGCGTGAGCCGATCGAGCGTGCGCTTGGCCCGCACCTCCTGGATGATCCCGATGGCCATGTTGGCCACCAGGACGATCCCGAACAGGCCGTCGTGGATCGGCCCGACCACGAGGATGACGGCCAGCAGCACGCCGAGGATGGCGTTGAAACGGGTGAACACGTTGGCCCGCACGATCTGGCCGAAGGTCCGGCTGGTTTGGACGGTCGATACGTTGACCTTGCCGTCGTCGACCCGCGAGGCCACCTCGCGGGCGGTCAGGCCGGTCGGCGTGGCCATGGGGCCGGTGCCGGAGCCGGTGCCGTCGGGCCGGCCGGCTGAGGATTGGGATGGCGGGGAAGCCGACGGCGTGTCCACGGGCGCAAATCGAACACTAGTTGGCCCTGGTCACCGGGCCTCCCGCTACATCGGGGTGATCTTCAGACCTAGTTCGGCGAACTTCTCCAACGGACGGTCGTAGCCGCGGGCCAGGTGGTGGACGCCGTGGAGGGTCGAGGGGCTCTCGGCGGCGGCGGCGGCGATGAGATAGGCGAAGGCGCCCCGCACGTCGGGCATGAACATCTCGGCGCCGGACAGGGGCGAGACCCCCCGCACCAGGGCGGAGTGCTTCCAGCCGCTCTGCTGGAACCGGCAGGCCTGGCCTACCAGGCACTGCTCGAACAGCTCGACCTCGGCACCCATGGCCCGCAGGGCCTCGACGTAGCCGAGGCGGTCCTCGAACACCGTCTCGTGCATCACCGACATGCCCGGTACCTGGGTGAAGAGCACGACGAGCGGGGGCTGCCAGTCGGTCATGAACCCCGGGTGGGTGCTGGTCTGCACGGCCGCCGGGCGTAGGTCGCCGCCCTCGGCGAGGATGCCGTCCTCGGAGA
The DNA here is from genome assembly GCA_038232455.1 of Acidimicrobiales bacterium. Taxonomy (GTDB): domain Bacteria; phylum Actinomycetota; class Acidimicrobiia; order Acidimicrobiales; family AC-14; genus DATAQC01. Next base: position 57,206 of record JBBSHU010000001.1, on the reverse strand, counting down.
TCTCGAAATGGGCGCCCATGCGCTGGAGGGTGGAGATGGCCGTGACCAACCGGTCCTGGGAGCATCCCCGGATGCGCACCCGTCCGCCGGTGGCCAGCCCCGCCACGAGGTAGGAGAGGGCCTCGATGCGGTCGCCGCCGAGGCGTTGGTGAGCCGGCCCCAGCCGCGGGACGCCCTCGATGATGAACACCCGGTCGGGCTGCATCTCTATGCGCGCCCCCATGCGCTGGAGGAACAGGGCCAGCTCCACCACCTCGGGTTCGATGGCGGCGTTCTCCAGGGTGGTGCGGCCCTCGGCCCGGGCCGCAGTGAGCAAGACGCTCTCGGTGGCTCCCACGCTGGGAAACTCCAGGCGGATGTGGGCGCCGTGCAGGCGGGCGGCCTTGGCCTCCAGGCCCAGGGGCGTCAGTTCCACCTCGGCACCGAACCGGCGCAGCGCGTCGACATGGAGATCGAGCGGCCGGGCACCGATGTTGTCGCCTCCGACGAGGGGCACGAACACTTCGCCCACCCGGTGAAGCAGGGGCCCGACGCACAGGATCGGCACCCGGTTGAGGCCGGTGTGCGACACGGGGATGCGCCCGGTAGAGGGGTTGGCCAGCTCCACCTCGATGGTGGCTCCGCCGTCGCCGTCGGCCTCGGACAGGGCCACGTCGGTGCCCAGCGAGCGCAGCATGCCGGCGGTGATGTCAACGTCGCCCAGCAGGGGGGCGTTGAGGATCGTGCTCGGCCCGTCACCCAGGAGGCTCGCCACCATGAGCTTGGTGACGGCGTTCTTGGCCCCGCTGATGCGCACCTCGCCCCGGAGCGGACCGGTGGGCTCGATCTTCCAGGTGGGCGTGGTCGTGGTGGGCGACGGCGGCGGGGGCGTTGTGGTCACCCGCCAATCATGTCACCGGGTCGACGGCCCCCCTCCGGCCCGCCCTCCCAGGCGTTCTGCCAGACTACGTGCACTTCGCAGCCGTGGTGCGCCAGGACCTGCAGGGACTGCGATGTCGTTTGCGCCTACGCCAGAGTCCACGGGAGGCCAGCTTGCATCACCGGCCTGCGTCAGAATGGCTCCGATGCTGAATACGTTCGAAGGGCTCGGAGCACGATGACGTCCTCGCCTGAGAAAGCCACCTCCTCCCATCACATCCTCGGATTTGCCCGCAGTCTGTTGTCACATCGTCTTGGTGGCGGGCACAAGCCACACGAGGTGTACCAGACGTCAACCATCGTCTCGTTGGTCGAGGGTCTCTACGACGGCAACGTCAGGTACAGAGAGGTCATGCGGCATGGCGACTTCGGCCTCGGAACGTTCAACGCCCTCGATGGCGAGATGGTCGCTCTGGACGGAGCGTTCTACCGCCTTCGCAGCGATGGAAGCGTAAGCCCGGTGTCCGGCGACGACCTCACCCCGTTCGCTGCCGTCACACGCTTTCAGCCGAACATCGATCATTCCGAGGAGGGGACATCGACGCGCCGGCAGTGTGAAGAAGTCGTCCGCCGCCTGACGCCGAGCGACAACCTCTTCTATGCGCTGCGAATCGACGGTCACTTCCGCTCCGTTCTGACCCGGACGGCTTCGAAGCAATCGAAGCCCTATCCCCGTCTCTCGGACGCGGCCGCGGCGGAGCCCACCGTGACGCTCACCGACACCACGGGCACGATCGTCGGATTCCATACTCCGGACTATGCGCAGGGAATCGGAGTGGCGGGTCACCACCTGCACCTGAGCGCGGACCGTCAGTCGGGCGGCCACGTCTTCGACTTCACGGTCGACACCGCCCGCATCCGCATCGACACCGAGGCCGAACTACATCTCAGTTTGCAAGCGACCGAGGAGTTCCTGTCGACCCGGTTCGGCGGGGACGTGTCGGCGGAGATCGCTCGAGCTGAAGGGACGGGACCGACCGAGCCATCGAGCGGCAGCAACTGAGTCGGGCGTATCGGCGTCCCCGGTCACGCCGACGAATCGTCTTCCTCCTGCCCCTCGCGGCCGGACCAGCCCAAGCCCTTTGTGGCGAACCGGGTTGCCACCTCGCCCGGATCGTTCTCGTCCCGCCGCTCCTGCTCTTCGTCCGACACCGGCTTGGCTCCTGGCGTTTTTGTCATGGCCCTCCCTGTCTCCCTTCACTTGCACGCAGGCAGGGGGACATTGGCTCGGTGCCTTTCGGCCCCCCCGGCGGCTTGGTCTATGTGTTCCTGTATACCCGCCTGGAGGCCCTTCTCGCGGGACGAGCCCCGGGTATGCTTGCACTCGCGTTCACAAGCGAGTAGACACTCTCGGGTCCGTGACGTTTACGCGGGCTCGCGGCCTGTTGTCCGTTTCCGACCGCCTGGCATACCTCCCCCCAATTCCGCAGTAGGGAGAGACGCGCCTGGGGGCTGAACGGGATCGGGCCGATGACATGACCTCCGCCGCAGCATCGCCGCGGCCGGAACGCAGCTACCGCCCACCGATGGGAGCCACCCTCATGAAGAAGACCCTCCGTTTTGCCGCGTTCTCTGCCGGAGCCATGCTGGCCGGCACTGGTGTCGCCTCCGCCCTGCCCGCCCCCCTGGCACCGAGCCTGCCGCCGCCGCCGGCCCATCCGCCCCATACCGTCGGCACGGGTGAGAGCCTGTCCAAGATCTCTGAGGCCGAGCTGGGCACGTCCAACCGCTGGGTGGAGATTTTCGCCCTGAACCGCAACACCATCGCCAACCCCAACGTGGTCGAGGTCGGTCAGGTCCTCGACATCCCGTCGGGGCCCGTGGCCGTCCCCGCCGACCTGTTGGCTGCCTTCACGCCCCCGTCTGCGCCGGCGCCCGGCCCGTCGAACCAGTCAATGACGATCGCCAGCGCAGGTGGGTCGCCTCCCCAGGCCGTGTCCGGCGGGGGCGCGGGCGGAAACCTGGCCGCAATCCGCGCCTGTGAGTCCGGCGGCGACTACGGGTCCGTGGACGGCCCCTATCGCGGCGCCTACCAGTTCGACAGCCAGACCTGGCAGTCGGTGGGCGGCAGCGGCGACCCGGCGGCGGCGTCGCCCGCCGAGCAGGACGCCCGGGCCATCCAGCTCCAGGCCCAGCGGGGCTCCAACCCCTGGCCCAACTGCGGCTGAGTCGCCCGAAGGCCCACCACCGCTGGGACAACCCAATCCCGTGCCGCCGGAGAGCAGCGAGCTGCGACGGCACGGGAGCGTTCTCAGCTCGGAGAGCAGCCCCCCGGATCGTCGCCGAGCTTGGCCAGGATGGCGTCGGAGATGTCGGCCAGGGCGTCGAGCTGTTCGGGCGTGAGGGCATCGACGAACCAACGCCGGACGTGCTCGACGTGGAGGGGCGCGGCGGCCTCGATCGCCTTTCGGCCCGTGACGGTCAACACGACGAAGGCCCCACGACTGTCCGTCGGGCACGACTCGCGGCGGACCAGGTCGCGATCCTCCATACGACTGATGTGATGCGAGAGCCGGCTCTTCTCCCAACCGGTCGCCCGGCCGAGTTCAAAGGCCCGTAGTCGACCCGTCGGGGCTTCGGACAGGTTCACGAGCACCTCGTAGTCGGCACCGGACAGTCCGGTCTCACGCTGGAGCTCCCGGGCCACGCGGCCGGTGAGGCGGCGTTCCATGAGCAGAAACCCTCGCCAGGAGCGCTGTTGGCGCCGGGTGAGCCATGGTGATCGAGACATGTCTACGATCTTACGGGCCCTACGGGAATTGTTGACATGTCAACCCGGTTGGCGATAGATGATACGTTGATACATCAACTACTTGGGAGGCACCATGACCGATACGACCACCGAGACGACGATCACGGGTTACACGAGCGGCACCTGGACGATCGATCCGGTGCACTCCGAGGTGGGGTTCTCCGTCCGCCACATGATGGTGAGCAAGGTCCGAGGCAAATTCGGTACCTTCAATGGCGAGGTCGTCACCGGTGCCGACCCGCTGGCTTCGAGCGTCACGGCCGAGGTCGACCTCAGCTCGATCGACACCGGCAATGCTGACCGCGACGCCCACATCCGCTCGGCCGACTTCTTCGAGGTCGACGCGAACAAGACCATGACCTACCGGTCCACCGGGGTTCGCGTCGACGGCGACAACTACGTCCTGGACGGCGAGCTGACGCTCAAGGGCGTCACCAAGCCGGTTCCGCTGCGCCTGGAGATCGGCGGGTTCGGGCCTGACGCGTACGGCGGGACGCGGGCCGGTTTCACCGCCACCGGTGAGATCAAGCGCAGTGACTTCGCCGTCGACTTCAACGCCGCTCTGGAAACGGGCGGGGTCGTCGTGGGCGACAAGGTCAACCTTCACCTCGAGATCGAAGCCGTGCTCAACGCCGCAGACTGACCGTCTCCCGGCTGCTCATGATCGCCGGTCCTGGCACCGACGAGTTCTCGTACCGTTGGTCGTCTCAGTTAGGACGACCAACGGTGTACCCGCGAAGATCACCGAACTCGAGGAGGACAACGCGATGGCGACAGTGACGAAGATCACCCCCTGCCTGTGGTTCGACACCGAGGGCGAGGAGGCGGCGAAGTTCTACACGAGCATCTTCGAGGGCTCCCGGATCCTGGAGGTCCTCCGCTACGGCGCCGCAGGCCCCCGGCCCGAGGGGCTGGTGATGGTCGTGAACTTCGAGCTCGACGGACAGCCGTTCATGGCGCTGAACGGAGGCCCCGAGTTCACATTCAACGAGGCCATCTCGTTCCAGGTGAGCTGCCAGTCCCAGGACGAGGTGGACCACTTCTGGACCAAGCTCACCGATGGCGGCAAGGAAGTCGCCTGCGGCTGGCTGCAGGACCGGTACGGCGTCTCCTGGCAGATCGTGCCGACCGTCCTCGAAGACCTGATCGCCGACCCCGACCCGGGCCGGTCGCAGCGGGCCATGAAAGCCATGATGGGCATGGTCAAGATCGACATCGCCGAGCTGGAGCGCGCCGCCGACCAAGCCTGACGACGGTGAGCGGTCACGTTGCGGTGGCGACGCTACGGATCGCGTGGCCAGAGCTGGCCTTGGCCGGCAACGGCGGCGTTGTCCGGCCGTGGCGGTTCGTTCCCGCCGGCGGTGGCCCCCATTGACGGGGGCAGCGGCTCGGAGCTGACGACCCGGAGCCGGCGGGTGGTGCGGGTGAGGGCGACGTAGAGCGCCCGCAGCCCCTGGGTGCTCTCGGCCACCAGCCGGGCCGGTTCCACCACGACCACCGAGTCGAACTCCAGGCCCTTGGCCATCTCCGGGGCGAGGACGGCGACCTTGGCGTCGAGCACGGCGGCATCGGTGCCCGTCCGGGCCAAGTCGGGCCCGAGGTCAGCGGCCAGGCCACTGAGCAGCCCGGCGGGCGCCACCACCGCGACCTTGCCCTGCCCCACCTCGGCCACCTCGGCAAGTGTCGCCCCGACGGTCGCCCTCACCAGGTCGTCGGGGCCGACTCGGGAGAACACGGGATCGACGCCGGCCCGGCGCACGGGCACGGGAGCGACGATGTCGGGGGCGGCGTCGGCCAGGACCCGGGCGGCCAGCTCCATCACCTCGGCCGGTGTGCGGTAGTTGACGGTGAGGGTGGCCACCCGAAGGTCGCGACGGCGGGGGAGCTGGGTCACGACCTCGTCCCAGTCGTTGGGAGCGGCCGGGCCGGTGGCCTGCCCCAGGTCGCCCACGATGGTCATCGACCCGCTCGGGCACCGGCGGGCGATCATGCGCCACTGCATGGGCGACAGGTCCTGCGCCTCGTCGACCAGGACGTGACCGAACGTGCGGGTGGCCAGGTCGGGAACGTCGACCTCGGACTCCTGGGCCTCGGCCTCCAGACGCCGGCGCAGGTCGGCCCGCATCTGGGGATCGACGGCGCCGGCGCCGTCGAGTGCCCGTTCGATGGCATAGGAGTGGTCGTCGTCGTCGGCGCCGTTGCGTCGGACCCGGGGGAGGGGGCGTTCGCCGAGACCCTGGGCCGCCTCGTCGAGGAGGGCCACGTCGGCGTCGGTCCAGTCCACGTCGGTGGTGCGGGGGCTGGCGGGGCGGTACAGGGCCTGGCACTCGGCGGCAGTGAGCAGACCCCGACCGGCTCGCTCGATGGCCGCGGGCGAGGCCAGAAACCGGTGCAGGAGCGCCTCGGGGGTGAGTGCCGGCCAGATGGCGTTCGTGGCGGCCACGAAAGCGGGTTCGGCGCGCAAGGCCTCTTCCAGGTCGGCCCGCGCCTCGTCGGAGACGGCTGCGCCCCGGCTGGCCAACTGGTCCACGAGGTGACGGAGGAGGAGGCGCTCGAGGGCGACCCGGCGCTCGTTGTGGGTCGCCGACCGTCGTCGGGCCCGGGACACCAGGCGGGCGGAATCGGTGACCGACACGGTGAGTCGGTACCGGCCGTAGGGGATGTCCACCGGCTCACCCAGGGGCTGCTGGCGTTGGGTGACGGCGCGGGCGACGACGTCGATCATGCGGGCGTCGCCCTTGACCCGGGCCGTGGCCGGCGGGTCGACACCGCTGACCCGGGCGCCCGGGCGCCGTCCGGACGGGGTGGCGAACACCACCGTGTGCTCGCCCAGCGACGGGAGCACGTCTTCGATGTAGCGCAGAAAGATGCGGTTCGGCCCCAGGAGCAGCACGCCGGCGCGTTCCAGCGGGAAGCGGTGGGTGTACAGGACGTAGGCGGCCCGGTGTAGGGCCACCGCCGTCTTGCCCGATCCCGGGCCGCCCTCGACCACGAGGATGCCGGCCAGCTCGGCCCGGATCACCTGGTCCTGCTCGGCCTGGATGGTGGCCACGATGTCGCCCATGTGCCCGGTGCGGGAGCGCTCAAGGGCGGAAAGCAGCGCCCCCTCGCCCACCAGGACCAGGCCGTCGGCGGCGTGGTCGGCATCGAGCAGCTCGTCGTCGATGCCCACCAGGCGCCGGCCCCGCAGGGCGAAGTGCCGCCGGCGGGTGAGGCCCATGGGATGTCGCCCGGTGGCCCGGTAGAACGGCTCGGCGGCCGGAGCGCGCCAGTCGACGATAAGGGCGTCGTTGGTGTCGTCGGACACCGCCATGCGCCCGATGTAGAGGCGCTCGCCGTCGTCGTGGTCGGTACGACCGAAGCAGAGAGGGGCGTCGCCCACCCGGAGCTCGGCCAGTCGGCGCTCGGTCACATGGACTCGGACGTCGCGCTCCAGGCGGGCCGAGTGGGTGCCGCCCGCCCCCTGGTCGAGCATGCCGGCGGCTACCCGGCGGGCCTGCTCGCGCATGGCCTCGATGCGGTCGTAGGCGCGGTCGATCACCGCCTGTTCGGCCGCCAACTCGTCGGTGGGCTCCGGGCTCATGGGCCGGCCACGGGACAGGACCTGACGAGGCTCATGGGGTGCTCGGAGGTTCCTCCCACGTGAGGCTCCAATCGCCGCCGTCGACCCGGGCCAGCCGGGCCAGGGCGGTGACGGGCTTGCGCATGCCCTCGCCCCGGTCGTCCCAACGGGCGGCCCTTACCAACGGCCGATCCAAGGAGTCCTCCACCACTTCGACCACGAAGGCGCCGTCGACCACGGCGAAGCCCCGCGGCCACACCTCGACCAACCACGACGGGTGCAGGGTGAGGGCCCCCGCCACCCGCACCTTGTCCATCCGTCCGGTGATGCCGTCGACTTCGGTGTCGGGCACGATCTGGACCTTGGCCGAGGAGATGACCCGGCTCCCGAAGCGCTGGCGCTCGATGAGCAGGTGCTCGCGGAACAGCGGCAGCGCCAACTCGGTGGCGCGGGTCTGGAGGAGCCCGCCGTGCTTGTCGAGATAGCGCCAGTGCCGCCACGACCGGGCCCAGCTGAGGGTCATGCCCAGTTGGCGGGGAAGATCCATCTCGGGGGGCGCCAGCACGGCGGCCTCACCCAGCCAGGTGTGCATCTGGAGGAAGATCTCCGGTGGCATCCCGAACTGGTCGCGCCACATGCGCAGAGCCTTCAGGCACGGCGAGGGCTCACCGCCGAGCACGAGCATGGCCCGTTCCGACGACAGGTCGTGGTCGTGGAGCACGAACTTGCCCCGCTGCCACGACACCCGGTGCTGGGTTCCCTCGCATTCCAGGCTGGCCGACACCGCGTCGATGTGGTGGTACCAGCGTGGTCGAGCGGGCAAAGTCACAGCCGACAATCCTCTCACGCGAGTGCCCGTGGAACGTCCGGCCTGTTCCCCGTTCCTAATCCTCTACGTGCACCACGCGGGCCCAGTCGGGGGCGGCCCAGGGGCGTCCGCCTCGGCCCTGCTGGTCGCTCGTGACCATGCACACCACGACCTTCATGGCCTTGGGGGCCTCGTCGGGCCACGGCGTGAGCCCGTCGGTGAGGACCACCACCACGGAGGGCCGGGGCCGCAGGCGGCCCACGGCGGCCAGGCCGGCGCCCATGTCGGTGCCGCCACCGCCGACCAGGTCGACGGCGGCCGCGGTGGAGACCCGACGCACGCTCTTCACCGCTGCGTCCACCGACAGCACCCGCACCTGGCCTCTCGCCAGCCCGACACCCTTGAGCACCCCGTCGATCTCGGACAGGAGCCGGGCCAGCTGGCCCTCCGACATCGAGGCCGACGTGTCGGCCACGATGGCCACCTCGGGGACGGGCCGCTCGAGGGCGGGCAGGACGATCCCCGGGGTGGCGTGGGCCCGCCGGGACGGCCGCCGGTAGGTGTAGTCCACCCGTCCGGTGACGGTGCTGACGCCTTTGCGGATCTCCGCGGCCAGCACCCGCCGCCAGTCGACCTTGGGGTCGAGCTGGTTCTCGGCCCACCGCTTCCATCCGGCCGACAACCGCCCCCGGCCCTCGCGCATGTAGCGCAGCACGTCGTTGGCCACCTGGCTGCGCAGGAGGTGGCGTTCGCCCGGAGGCATGCCGCTTCCCTGGGTGCCCCCCATCTCCCAGTCGCGCGTCTCGCTGTCGGAGCCGCTGCCGCAGTCGGGCTCGTTGTCGGTCTCCAGGTGCTCGGTGTGGAAGTACTCCTCGGCCAGGCGCCCCGGTTTCCAGCCCAGCTCCTGGGGGACCACCCGGCTGTCGGGCAGGCGCAGACCGGTCCCGATGAGGTCGTCGTTGATCTCGGCGTCCGCGGCCAGGGCCCAGTCCTTGGAGTTGTGGCGCGACACGCCCAGGTTGCGGGCCCGCCCGGCGTGGTCTCGCACCAGGTGGCCGGCGTGGTGGACGAGCAGGCTGCCCAGGATCTCCACGCTCCACTGGGCCACCAGGTCGGGATCCACGTAGAGGCGCCACGACTCGTCGACGGCCACCTTGCCGAGCCCGGGTGCGGCGATGACCGGCGAGGCGAAGATCGCCGCGGCCAGGTAAGGGTGCCGCCCCACCGCCCACAGCCTGGCCAGCACCAGCTTCCCGCTGTCGACCTCAGTCGCCATCACGGCCCCCCGGCGTTCTGGCGTTCGAATCGCGCCTGTACCGTCGCGTTTCGCACGCCAGAACGGGACAGGACCCGTTGAGGCTCACACCCAGCCGGCGCCTTTGAACAGGGGGGCGAAGAGCTTGGCCTCGGGCGGGGCGGGAGCCCCCTTGGGGCGACACTGGGCCAGCACCCGCGCCGGTACCGCAGCCACGTCGGGCGCGTCCTCGCCCGCCTTGCCCAGCACACGCCAGCCCGCCAGCCACCGGTCGACGGTGGGGTTGGCGGCCACCGCCGCGGCCACCGACGACAGAACGGCGTAGGCCCGGTCGCCGCGCTCGGGAACCTGGAAGGAGTCGGGGTCGGCCAGCACCTCCTCGGGGTCGGGGAGGTCCATCTCCATCTCCCACATCAGCAACTCGATGCCGGCGCCGTCGCCCACCGCACCGGTGATGAGGGCGGTCTCGGCCTCGGTGGAGGCCTCGGCGGCCCGGGCCGCCGTCCACCGCCGGGCCACCATGTCCCAGGTGCGGGGGCTGGGCCAGCCCCGCCCGGACCGGGCGGCATCGGTGGGCAGGTCGAGGGCCAGGCCTGGCCGCACGGTGATGAACGCCGAGATTACGCCCCGGGTCACGGGGATCCCCACCTCCCACCCCTCGGGCAGGCTGGGGACCTCGGGCGCATCCCATCCTCCGGCCAGGCCCTGGGCCAGGGCCGAGGGATCGACGACCCAGTCGAGGTGGCAGAACCGGTTGGCCAGGGGAGCGGCCAGGTCCCATCCGTCGGCGGCCTGTTCGGGCGGGTTGGCGGCGGCGACCACAACGACGTCGTCGGGCAGGGCCAAGTCGCCCACGACCCGCTCGAGCACCACCCGCAGCAGCGCCGCCTGGACGGCGGGTGGGGCGGTGGAGATCTCGTCGAGGAAGAGCAGGCCCCGGCCGGCGACGGCCAGGCGCTGGGCCCAGCGGGGGGGAGCCATCTCCACCTCGGCCTCGCGCACGATGGGCAGGCCGGCGAAGTCGGAGGGTTCCCGGATGGCGGCGATCACCGTTTCAATGGGCCAGCCCATGGCGTCGGCCATGGCGGTGATGGCCGAGGTCTTGCCGGTTCCGGGCGCCCCCCAGAGCAGGACGGGCACCTGGGCCGCCACTGCCAGCGTGAGGGCCTCGACGGTGCTTCCCTGTGACATCAGCGAGGACCGAAGCGAAGCGGAGCACCGCAGCGACCAGAAGACATTGCTGAGACCGTAGCCCCGGCTACCGGGAGACGGGTCTCGGTCCGGTTAGCATCGGAAGATGGATCTCACGCCCAGTGGGCTGCTCAGTTGGGCGCGCGCCCCCGAGGGCAAGAAGTTCATCCGCTACAGCATGGTTTCGGTGATCTCGGTGATCGTCTACGAGATCCTGTTGTTCGTCACCCTCGGACTGCTCCACTGGCAGACGGCGCGCAGCGCCAACATCTTCGCCGTGGGCGTGTCCGCCATCCCGTCCTACTACCTCAACCGGAAGTGGGCCTGGGGCAAGAGCGGTCGGTCGCACTTCATGAAGGAAGTGGTCCCGTTCTGGGGCATGGCCCTGCTCGGCCTGATCTTCTCCACGTGGGCCACCGACTTCGCCAAGACGACGGCCGACGAGGTCACCAGCGTCCACCTCCTGCGTACGTTCATCGTGATGATGGCCGGACTTGGTGCCTTCGGGGTGCTGTGGGTGGCCAAGTTCGTGGTGCTCAACAAGGTGCTGTTCGCCCACAAACCCGAGGCCCTGCCCCCGGCACTCGACGGCCGCACCGGCGTCCCCACCTGAGCGGCCCCGCCGTGAGCGCAACCCGCTTCGACGGGGCCGTCGCCGCCGTCGCTCCGCTCGACCAGGCCGCCGCCGCCGAGGCCGCCGCTCACCACCGGCGCCTCACCAAGCCCAGGGGGTCGCTGGGACGCCTCGAAGACGCCGGCATACGCCTGGCGGCCATGGCCGGCGTGTCGCCGCCGCCGCTTCCCGAGCCGGCGACGGTCGTCGTCTTCGCCGCCGACCACGGGGTCCTGGTCGAGGGCGTCTCTCCCTGGCCCCAGGAGGTCACCGCCCAGATGGTGGCCAACTTCTGTGCCGGGGGAGCCGCCATCAACGTCCTGGCCCGCCAGGCCGGGGCCTCCGTGGTGGTGGTCGATGTCGGTGTCGCCGGCCCACTCGAGCCCGCGCCGGGACTCGTCGACCGCAAGGTGCGACCGGGTACGGCCAACCTGGTCCGGGAGCCGGCGATGTCGGTGGCCGACGCTCGCCGCGCCCTCGACGTGGGGGTGGAGGCGGCCGCCGATGCGGTGGCCGGGGGAACCCGGTGCCTGCTCACCGGCGACATGGGTATCGCCAACACCACACCGTCGGCCGCCCTCATCTCCGCGTTCACCGGGCGGCCGGCGGCCGAGGTCACCGGTCGGGGCACCGGTATCGACGACGCCACCCTGGCCCGCAAGGTCGCCGCGGTGGAGGCCGGGTTGGCCAGGGCTCGAGCCGACGGCACCCTCGTCACCGACGGTCCGAGCGGCCCCCTGAGCGGGGTGGAGGATCCGTTGTCCGTGCTGGCGTCGATCGGCGGGCTGGAGATCGCCGCCCTGGCCGGGTTCGTGGTGGGGGCGGCCGCAGCCCGGGTGCCGGTGGTGGTCGACGGCGTCATCGCCCTGGCGGCGATCGTGGTGGCAGCCGCCCTCGCTCCCGGGGCCGTGTCCTATTGCGTGGCCGGCCACCGCTCCACCGAGCCGGGCGCGTCCGCCGCCCTGGCCCATCTGGGCCTCGAGCCGTTGCTCGACCTGGGCCTGCGCCTGGGCGAGGGCACGGGCGCGTGCCTGGCCCTCCCGCTGCTCCAGGCGTCGGCCCGGGTGCTGCGGGAGATGGCCACCTTCGACGCCGCCGGCGTCACCGACAAGGCCTGACACCGGTGAGCTGGTCGCCGCCGGCCGACGCCTACGACATCCCGTCGGTGGCCGGCGAGGTCCGAGGGTTCATGCCCGACGACGAGGCCGCAGCCCTCTACCGGGCCGCCCGGATCGGCGCGGCGATCGGACCTGTCGTGGAGATCGGTTCGTACTGCGGAAAGTCGACGGTCTGGTTGGGCGTCGCCGCTCGGGAGGCGTCGACGGTGTGCTTCACCGTCGATCATCATCGGGGGTCCGAGGAGCTGCAACCGGGCTGGGAGCACCACGACCCGGCCGTGGTCGACCCGGCGACCGGTCGTACCGACACCCTCCCGTTCCTCCGGCGCACCATCGAACGGGCCGGCCTGGAGGACAGCGTCGTGCTGGTGGTGGGTGAGTCGGCCCTGGTGGCCGCCCATTGGCGAACCGATCTCGGGATGGTCTTCATCGACGGCGGCCACGGGGCCGGGCCCGCCCACGCCGACTACGAGGGGTGGGTGCCGCGGGTGGCCGAGGGAGGCTTGCTGGCGATCCACGACGTGTTCGCCGACCCGGCCGACGGTGGCCGGGCGCCCTATGAGATCTTCGGCCGGGCCCAGGGCTCCGGCGCCTTCGTCGCCGAACCCGAGTTGGGGCGAGGTTCGTTGCGGGTCCTGCGGCGGACTGGCGCGGGGTGGTGAGCCGACTGGGTGTCCGCGCTGCCGTCATGGCCACGGCTCTTGCTCTGGCCGCGTCGGCCTGTAGCGGCAGCGGCGACGGTGGCTCGCGCCCGACCGGCACCGCTTCCCCCGGCGGCAGCGCCACGACGGTCCCGACACCCCTGCTGGTGGTGGCCGTCGAGAGCCTTTGTCTGGCCCGGTCCCAGGCCGACACCGACCCCAAGTCGGCGCGTGGCACCTTCTACCATCGGTCCCACGGACCCCTGCACACCCTCGCCCGGACCTTGGAGTCGATCGATCGTGGCCTGGCCGCGCGCCTGCTCGAGGCCAACGAGTCGGTCGAAGCGGACGTGAACGCCCAACCCCTGCCGCCCAGGCTGGGCGCCGACCTCGATCACCTCATCGACGTGACCCATCAGGTCCTGGAACGGCTTTCCGTTCCGGCAATTCCCTGCCCATGAGACCGACCCTGGCCGACGCCGGCCGGCGTCGCGGGCACGACCACAACCGGATGGCGGCGGTGATGCTCTGCGCCGTGATGCTGGCCGGGGCGGTGGCCGGCTGCTCGTCGAGCGGGCCGAAGGGGTCCACCGGGGGCGGGAAGGACTCGCTGGCCGTGGAGGTGGCGAGCTACGACTTGGCCGTCGGGCCACCGGCGCGGTTCATCGCCGGGGTCCTCACCGCCGACCAGCAGTTGGTGGGTTTCGGCACCGTCACCATGCGGTTCTACTTTCTCGGCACCGGCAAGGCGTCGGGGAACCCCACGCCCGTCGGCGCCCCGACCACGGCAATGTTCCTTCCCATTCCCGGCACGACTGTGCCTTCGCCGCCACCGACGGATCCCGCCGTCGTCGCCGGCGTCGACCGTGGGGTCTACGCCGCACGGTTCGGGTTCGACCGTCCCGGGTTCTGGCGGGTCGAGGTCTCGGCCCGCGTCGCCGGCAAGGAGCGGCGGGGAGTGGCTGCCTTCCCCGTCGAGGACCACCACCACCTCCCCGCTCCCGGCGACGCCGCCCTCGACACCACCAACCTCACCCTGGCCTCCACCGACGTCCCCAGGGCGGCCATCGACTCACGGGCCGGAACCGGTGGCGAGGTGCCCGATCCCGAGCTGCACAGCACCACGATCGCCGCCGCCCTGGCGGCCAAACGTCCCGCCGTGGTCGTGTTCGCCACGCCCGTCTACTGCGTGAGCCGCTTCTGCGGGCCCGTCACCGACCTGGTCGACGGTCTGGCCAAAGCCGACGCCGACCGGGCCAGCTTCGTCCACGTGGAGATCTACAAGAACTTCGAGGCCCAGAACGACGCCGACCGGCTCAACGCCGCGGCCGCCGACTGGCTGTTCCGCGACGACGACCTGAGCGAGCCATGGGTGTTCGTCATCGGGGCCGACGGTCGCATCATCGCCCGATTCGACAATGTCGTCACCGCCTCCGAGCTCGAGCCCCTGATCCAGGGCTTCCCGGTGATCGGCCCCGCCGGCTGAGCCTTCTGGCGTTCTTGGCGGGTCAAGCCAAGCCGTACTCGATCACCACATGGTCGAGCAGGCCACGGCAGGCTGGTTCGACCAGGTCGTACACGGCGGCGAAGCCGTTCGCACCGCCGCAGTAAGGGTCGGGCACGTCGAGGTGTCCCCGTTTCCCGGGGTTCGCCGGGTCGAAGCTGCACAGGAGAACGGTCCGTTCACCGAGGGCAGGCTCGGGAGCGAGACTCCGGAGATCGCCCAGGTTGTCGCGGTCCATGGCCACGACGAGGTCGAACATGGCGAAGTCATCCGGCCGGAACTGGCGGGCGCGCCCGGAGAGCTCGATCCCCCGGATGTGGGCTTCGGCCGCGGAGCGTTCATCGGGTGGGTTGCCGATCTGGAACGCACTCGTCCCCGCGCTGTCGATGGCGATGTGGTCGGCCAGACCCCGCTCCCGTACGAGATGGTTCATGATGCCTTCCGCCGTCGGCGACCGGCAGATGTTGCCCAGGCACACGAAGCAGATCCGCACCACGGCTACACGCCGGCGATCGGGGCTGGTGGCGACTGGCGCCGGCGGGCCCACGCCGGGCGGTCGGCGTCGTCGGGGGGGTCGGGCTCACGACCGGCCAGGCGGGCCTGGGCCCACAGCCGCAGCAGGTCGTCGCCGGGAACCCTCACGGGGCGTGCTGCGGCCACGGCCGAAAGGTCACCGCGCCCGCCCTCGGCGTCGCCCGCCCCGATGCGGGCCAGACCACGGCAGTAGCGCACCCTCGGGTCGGCCGCCAGGTCCTCGTCGACATGGCAGAACGCGGCCAGAGCCAGGTCGTACCGGCCCAGCTGGGTAAGGGCCACACCCTGGTTGGCCCACAGTTGCTGGGCGGGGCCGTAGCCGTCGGCGGACCGCCCAGCGGTGTCCAGTGCCGCCAGTCCCGCCTGGGCGGCCAGCAGGGCCTGGGTCCACTTGGACTGGTAGATCGCCAGGCGGGCCCGGGCCAGCTGCAGTCGGGCCGGTTCGGCCACGACGGGCACACCCTCGTCGAGGGTGGCGGCGGCCAGCTTCAGGTCGCCGTAGCCGGCGAACAGGTTGGCCAGGGCGATGCGGGGCTCGAGGTCGGCCGGGGCTCGGGTCACCGCCGACGAGAGCGCGGCCAGTCGGGCCTCCTCGCCGTAGGTGATGCCGAACAGCGTCCGGCGCAGGCTCGTGCGCCACCACTGCCAGAGAGCCACTACCACGGCGACATGCACGACGAGCGTCGCCCAACTCAGCCCGGGGTTGGCCCGGAAGTCGTAGATGAGGAGCCAGTCGCCGAACCGGGCCGTCTCCGATAGCAACGGGTACCCGATGAGACCGAAGACGGCCTCGAACAGGCCTCCGACGATGAGGAGATAGCGCAGCGGTCGGCGTATCCCGCGCAGCAGGCCGCCGGCGAGCACCATGCCCAGCCCGATGCCGATGCTGACGAGGTTGCCGGCCAGGGCGATGAACCACACCTGGCCGTTCGTCAGGTCGCCGGTGAAGCTGACCGAGCCCTCGAACAGGCCGTAGTGGAAGTCGGCCACGTGGCCGCCGAGCGCCACCGTCGCGGTGGCGTGGCCCAGCTCGTGGAGCAACACCACCACGGGGGGAATGAGGAATACGGCCACCTGCATGGCCACCCGACGGTCGGAGGCGGTGAAGTCGGCGTCGAAGAAAGGGCGCCAGGATCGGACCAGGGCGACAACGGCCAGAACTGCGCCGATAGCGAGGATGAGGTCGGTGGCACCGGTGTTGGGATTGCCCACGGGTTCGATCGTACGGGCACGTCAGCGCATAGGGGACCTCGCCCCGCCTCCTTGCCGGTCGACGGGCGGAATCGGCCGGTGGGATCTACAGTTCGTCGCGGCAGCGAAGGAGGAAGCGATGGCTCGACACGACGTGGTCATCGTAGGAATGGGTTCGGGGGGCATGGTGGCGGCGGAGTTCGCCGCCAGCCTCGCCCTTAGGGTCGCCGTCGTGGAGCGGGGACGGGTGGGCGGCGACTGCCTCTGGACGGGCTGCGTTCCCAGCAAGGCGCTGCTGGCGTCGGCCAAGGCCGCCCACACGATGCGCGAGGCCGACAAGTGGGGGCTGCCCTCGGTGGACCCCGAGATCGACACGTCGCTGGTGTGGAAGCGGATACGTGCCGTGCAGGAGGAGGTGGCGTCCACCGACGACGACCCCGACCGTTACCGCGGCATGGGTATCGAGCTCATCGCCGGCTCGGCCGCCTTGGCCGGCCCCCACACCGTGCGGGTGACGGCCGCCGACGGCTCGGTGACCGAACTGGAGACGCGGTTCGTCCTGCTGTGCACCGGCAGCCGGCCGGCGGTGCCTCCGATCGAGGGACTGGCCGACGCCGGGTTCATCACCAGCGAGAACGTCTTCGAACTGGAGCGGGGCCCGGCCAGCGTGGTGATGATCGGCGGCGGCCCCATCGCCATCGAGATGGCCCAGGGGTTCTCCCGTCTGGGCATCGCAGTCACCGTCCTGCAGCGGGGCCCGGGGATCCTCCCTCGCGACGAGCCCGACCTGGTGGCTGTGCTCACCCGCCGGTTGCGCGACGAGGGGGTCGACCTGCGGTTGAACGTGGAGACCCAGCGGGTCACCGTCGAGAACGGCCGCAAGGTCGTGCACGGCACCGAGAACGGCGTCGCCGCACGATGGGACGCCGACGAGTTGATGGTGGCCGTGGGCCGACGTCCCAATACCGAAGGCCTGGGCCTGTCCGAGGTCGGTATCGAGCTCGGCCCGAAGGGGGTGGCCGTCGACCAGCGCATGCGCACCACCGTCCCGTCGGTCTACGCGGCCGGCGATATGGCCGGGCGCTTCCTGTTCACCCACTCCGCCGCCTACGAAGGGGTGCGGGCCATCCGCGACATGTTCTTCCCGGGCAAGGGAACGGTCACCGACCTCGTGCCGTGGTGCACCTTCACCGACCCGGAGCTCGCCCATGCCGGTGTGACGGTGGCCGAGGCCAAGAAGCGATGGGGTGACGCTGTCGCCGTGTGGCGGATGGACCTGACCCATTCCGACCGGGCCCGGGCCGACGGGGCGAGCGAGGGTGCCATCGTCGTCGTCACTCACGACAAGCGGGTCGTTGGTGCCCACATCCTGGCGCCGGCGGCGGGGGAGATGATCCACGAGCTGGCCCTGGCCATCAGCAAGGCCCTGAGCTTCGGCGACGTGGCCGGGTTGATACACGTGTACCCGACGCTTTCGACCAGCATCGGCCAGCTGGCGGCCGATGCGGCGTTCGAGGGAGCCAAGCGCCTGCGCTGGTTGGTCCGCCGCGAGAGGTAGTCCCGGTCAGCCCGGCGGCGGGCAGCCGCTGCCCACGACGGCGCCGGCCGGCAGGGTCACCAGGCCATCCGCCCCCCCGTAGGAGGCGGTAGCGACCTCGACGTAGCGCTGGCGCAGCGAGGCTCTCTGTTCGGCGGGGGCGGCGGCGAGGATTGCCCCGGTGCGGGGCGTACTGGCGGCGATGACATCGAACCACTCGCCTGGTTCCACGGTCAGCGTCCACTCCACTCTTCGGATGTCGACGTCGCCGAGGCCGGCATCGGTGAGCACGGCGGCGAACCGGGCTTCGTCGGCGTGCAGGTCACTCGCCGGCCCCGGGGGCACGACATCGGGCAGGGCCATCGACGACGCCACCGTGCCGAACAGGCCGAGCACGGGATTGTTGGCAGGGACCTCCCAGACGCTGAGGGCGACCCGGCCCCGGCACACACGCGCCAGCTCGCCGACACCCGCCGCCGGGCGCGCCAAATGGTTGAGAAGGAAGCCGGCCACAACTGCGTCGAAGGCACGGTCGTCGAAGGGCAGGTCTTCGACACTGGCCTGCCGGGCATCGACGCCGGCAGCGCGGGCCAGGCCCACCATGGCCTCGGACTGGTCAACGGCCAACACCGTCGCCCCGCGCGCTGCGGCGATCGTGGCGACGACACCGGGCCCGGTGGCCACGTCGAGCACCTCGGTGCCGGCTCCGACGTCTGCGGCATCGAGAAGCGCCGCCGCCGCCCCGCTGGTGAGGCGGCCCATGCTGGTGGCATACGGAGCGGCGCGCGTCTCCCAGGCCTGGCGCTCCCACCGGGAGAACTCGTCGAGCTGGTCGTCGGTATGGCTCATCCCCGGCGTTGTCCGTGCGTCGCTGTCAACCACTCGACAAAGGTAACGCCCGGCCCCGAACTGCGTCTGCGCCGCCTACCATCCATCAATGACCACACGGACCCTCGTCGTGCCCGGGCAGCTGGCGGGCTCATGATCACCGCCGGTGCCGCCGCTCCCTCGTTCACCCTTCCCGATGCCACCACCGGGGACGCGGTCACCGATCCGTGGCAGGCCGGTCGGACGGTCGTGGCCTTCTTCAAGGTGACCTGTCCGGTCTGCAAGATGGTTGCCCCCAAGTTGACCGCTCTGGCCGAAGGCGGTGCCCGGGTGGTGGCCGTCGGCGAGGACCCTCCCGCCGCCCTTCAGCGCTACGCCAAGGAGGAGGGCCAGCGGGTCCAGACCGTGTCCGAGGCTTTCCCGTACGTGGTCTCCGACGCCTACGGCATCTCGACCGTGCCGACGATGTTCCTGGTGGAGGCCGATGGCACCGTGGCCGACGCCGTCGGCGGCTGGGACCGCGCCCGGTGGAACGCAGTGGCGGCGGCGTGCGGCGCTCCGGCCATCTCCGACGATGCCGACGGGCTCCCGGTGTTCCGCCCTGGCTGAGGCAGTCGCAACGCCCACTGACCCGGTCGGGTCAGCATGTGCTCAGAGGCCGGCGTTTCTCATATGGCCGTGCCCGCGGGAGCCGGGGGAACTACGTCGCCTTCGTCGTTGCCGGGGCCCTCGACTGGGTCGTCGAACCCCGACGTGAGCTGAGGTCGCAGGAACCGCACGGCCAGCACCAGGCTGATGAAGACCATGGCGCACCCCGCCGTCACGACGCGGATGCCGAAGCGATCGTCGAGCACTCCCTGGAAGATCGCCCCCAGGGGATAGATGGTCCCGAGGGCCACCATGTAGAGGCTCAGGATCCGCGCCCGGTAGGCCCTGGGAGCCCGCAGTTGGACCACCGTGCCCAACCCCGACAACACACTGATGTAGGTAGCGCCGACGATCACCAGGGCGACAGCGGCCAAAGGCAGCGACGGGGCACCGGCGTAGACCACCACGGCGACGGCGACCGCCACGAGGCTGGCCTGGAGGGCTCGGCGGCGGCCGACGCGGCGGGCCATCGGAGCCAGGGCCAGAGCACCCACGACCGCGCCGATGCCCTGGGCCGTCACCAGGATTGCCGTGCCGGTGTCCTCGTGGTCGAACAGCTTCAGGGCCACGGCGGGGATGAGGGCGATGAACGGTGAGATCAGGAACGCGGTGATCCCGATGGCGATGACGGCCAGTCGGCAGCCGGGTTCGGCCGCGGCCGCTCGGATGCCCGTGGCGATGCGGCTCCGGAGGGTGCCACCCTCGGTGTCGGGGACCGGCGGCGGGATCCTGACGAAGGCGAGGGCGACCATGACGGCGCCGAACGACGCGGCATTGAGGGCGAAAGCCAAGGTGTACGAACCGATGGCCAGGACCACGCCGGCCAGGGCCGGACCCACCACCCTGCCCAGGTTGTACTGGGTCGACGACAACGAGATGGCGGCGAGCAGGTCCTCACGGGGGACGAGGTCGGGGAGGATGGCCTGGTAGGCGGGAAACCCGAGTGCCGCGGCCGTGCCCCCACCCAGGACCACGAAGATGACGGCCAGAGGTGTGGCGTGATCGGTGACGGCGAGCAGGGCCAGCACGGTGGCGAAGCCGGTCTCGCCGACGGTGGTGGCCAGCAGCCACCGCCGACGATCGACGCGGTCGGCCATGGCGCCCCCTACCGGTGAGAGCAGGCCGATGGGCAGGAACGCTGCGGCCGCGGCCAGCCCCGTCCAGCCCGCCTGGTGGGTCTTGGCCGTGACCAGCACGCCCACCGCAACGGTCTGCATCCAGGAGCCGATGTTGGACACCAGAGCGGCGCTCCACAGCAGTGCGAAGTCGCGCCGATGGAGCGGACGCAGCGACGACATCGTGTGGAGCCCCCGGCGGCGTCCCTCCGTCACCCGCCTGTCGAACCGCCCGTGCGGTAGCGGGCCTCCAAGTCGTAGTGGGTGTCGAGGTCGACCACCTTGTTGAACTCGTCGAAGCTGGTGACCAGGTCGAGGTGGCCGCGCAGCGTGCCTTCCTCGGCGAGGATCCCGTAGGCCTGGGTCAGGGCCCGGGCCGCGGCGAACAGGCCGGTCAACGGCGAGACGATGAGGCTGTAGCCCAGGTCGGACAACTCGGCGGGGGTGAGCAGCGGGGTGCGCCCGGCCTCGATCATGTTGGCCACCCGCACCATCCCGGGCGTGGCTGCCGCCACCTCCTCCAGCTCGCTAACCGACTCCGGCGCCTCGACGAACACGGCGTCGACTCCCAGGTCGGCGGCGGCCCGGGCCCGCTCGATGGCCTCGTCCAGTCCGACCGCGGCGCGGGCGTCGGTGCGCGCCACCACGAAGAGGTTGCGGCGTTGCTCTACGGCCGCGGTCAGCTTGACCAGCCACTCCTCCCGCGGCACCACGACCTTGCCGGCCATGTGCCCGCACTTCTTGGGCCACACCTGGTCTTCGAGGAAGATCCCTGCGGCACCGGCCGCTTCGAACAGCTCCACGGTACGGATGGTGTTGAGGGCGTTGCCGTGGCCGGTGTCGCCGTCGACCACGACCGCCGTCTCGGGAACACGCCCGCACACCCGGCGGGCCACTTCGGAGATCTCCGCCTGGGTCAGATAGCCGAAATCGGGCAGGCCCAGGAGAGTGGCGGCTGTGGCGTAGCCCGAAAGGAAGACGACCTCGTGGCCGGCGCCCGCGGCCAGGCGCGCCGACAGGGCGTCCCAGACGCCGGGCATGAGCACTGGACGGCCCGTGGCGAGGAGCTGACGAATCCCGTTTCCGTCCACCCGCCGAGCGTAGGTGACGGCGCCGCCGACGGCGGTCGGCAGGGCTGTGCGGCTTCAAACGGTGACGACCTGGGTAATTGCGCCCCGTGGAGGCCGAGCGTCGGGCTGCGAGCGACCCGCAGGCGCGGCTGCGGACCTACCGGGCCAAGCGCGACTTCTCCGTCACCGCCGAACCTGCCGGAGCGGAAGCGCCGCCGACCGGTTCCAGCCGGTTCGTCGTGCAGCGCCATCGTGCCCGCCGTCTGCACTACGACCTACGCCTGGAGATGGCCGGGGTGTTGGCGAGCTGGGCTGTGCCTCGCGGTCCGACCCTCGACCCGAAGGCCCGGCAGCTGGCCGTCCACGTCGAGGACCATCCCATCGAGTACTTCGATTTCGAGGGCATCATCCCCAAAGGCGAGTACGGCGGCGGCGACGTCATCGTGTGGGACTGGGGGACCTGGGAGCTGTCGAAACACGACGACCCTGTTGTCGCCGTCGAGCGGGGCGATCTGCATTTCGACCTGAAGGGAGCCAAGCTCGCCGGGCGCTTCGTGCTCGTCCGGCGCGACGACGACCGTGGCGGCAAGGAGCAGTGGCTGCTGCTCCACAAGAACGACGAGTTCGCCGTCCCCGGCTGGGATCCCGAGGACCACGCCCGTTCGGTCAGGAGCGGGCTGACAAACGACGAGGTCGCGGCCGCCCCCGAGGCCATGTGGAGGAGCGACCTGCCGGCCGCCGAGGCGTCGGTGGCTCTCGGCCACCCAGACCGCCCGGCATGGGACGGCCCCTCCGACGCCGAGCTGGCCGCCCTCGACAACCTGGGGCCGAGCGGCAAGTGGGCGGTGCAGGGACGGGAGGTGAAGCTCACCAACCTCGACAAAGTGCTGTTCCCTCCGGGTGAAGACGGTCGTCCCGTCACCAAGCGCGAGGTCGTGCGTTACTACGCCGAGATCGCCCCCTACATGCTTCCGTACCTCCACGACCGTCCCCTGAACCTGAACCGCTTTCCCGACGGAGTGGACCGCCCAGGCTTCTGGCACAAGGAGGTGCCGAGTCACGCACCCGAATGGCTCCAGCAGTGGCACAACACCGAGGCCGGCGCCGGTGAGACCACCTGTTACGCCGTGGTCGACAGCGTTGCCGCCCTGGTCTGGATGGCCAACTTCGGCGCCCTCGAGCTGCACCCGTGGACCTCACGTCTTCCCGACGTTCACCGGCCCACGTGGGCGCTGATCGACGTGGACCCCGGCACGACCAGCACGTTCGACGACGTCGTCGTGCTGAGCCGGCTGTACCGCACGGCCCTCGAGCACCTCGGCGTCGTCGGGATGCCGAAGGTCACGGGCAAGCGGGGCGTACAGATCTGGGTCCCGATCGCCGACGACTACACCTTCACCGACACCCGCACCTGGGTGGAGAGGGTGTCTCGGGCCGTGGGCCGCACCGTCCCCGACCTGGTGAGCTGGGAATGGCACAAGGACCGCCGCCAGGGCCTGGCTCGCTTGGACTTCACCCAGAACGCCATCAACAAGACGCTGGTGGCGCCGTTCAGCCCCCGGCCCGCCGCCGGGGCGCCTGTATCGGTGCCCGTCCGGTGGGACGAGCTCGACGACCCCGACCTCCGGCCCGACCGCTGGACGATCCGTACCGTGCTCGACCGGCTCGCCGCCGCCGGCGATCCCCTCGCCCCGCTGATCGGCCGCCACCAGCGGCTCCCCGAGTTCTGACGCCGAAAGCCCGAACGACCGAGCCCGGCCCGATCCACCCCGCTGGACCTTCTGCCATTCCGGCAACGCCACCCCGGACGGTCAAGGCGCGGGCCGGCAGCAACGGGTGGCCATCGCCCGGGCCCTGGTGCACGACCCGCCGCTCTTGCTGGCCGACGAGCCCACCGCCCATCTCGACCACACCCAGGTGGACGGCGTGTCGGCCATCTTGACCGGCCTCATCTCGTCCGAGCGGGTAATCGTGATCGCGACCCACGACGATCGGGTCCTGGGCCTGGGCACCCAGGTCGTGGACCTCGGCCACCGCGACGGCGACTCCTGAAGGCCGCCCTCCTCAGGGAGCAGGGCCGACGTATCTTGTTGACACAGGAGGACAAGCAACGAGCCTGCACGGCTGCGCGGGCGCCGGAGACTCGTCTTGGCGAACCGATGAGTTTCGGCTCGCACCACCGTCGACAGACTGTCGACACACCGAGGAGAACCCGCCCAATGCCGCGCACACCCGTCGTCATCAGTCTGCCGATCGCTGATCGGCGGACCTCCTTCGCCTTCTATCGTGACGGGCTCGGACTCGAGCCGTTCGGCGAGATCGCCGAGGACGGCGTCCCGGAGCCACTTCAGTTCGACCTGAACGAAGGTGTCCGGATCATGCTGATCCCTGCAGGCGGATTCGGATGGACCATCGGCACCAACAAGACGGCGTCGAAGGGGACCAGCGAGTGCTTCGTGAACCTCACGTTCGACAGCGACGTCGAGGTGGACGAGACGATTGCCCGCGCCGGGCGCGCCGGGGCAGCCGTGATCACCGAACCCGGCCGCCAGCCGTGGGGTTATGCGGGGTCGTTCGCCGACCCCGATGGTCACCTGTGGATGGTCACCTCCACGGCAGCGCCCCCCTGACGCAACCGTTCGAGGGCCAGGCCTCCCCGCGCTTGATTGTCGTAAGACGCGATCTACAGTGCGTGGACGACTATGAGAGGACTTTTGTTATGAGCTTTTCCCTCGCCTGTGGCGACGTCGTGGCCGGATGCGATTCCAAGCTCGAAGCCGGCTCCGAGGACGAGTTGATGGCTCAGGTGGCCGACCACGCACGTGACGAGCACGGCGTGACCGAGATCACCCCCGAGCTGGCTGAGCAGGTCAAGGGTGCAGTGAAGTCCTCCTAACTACCGAGGCCCGGCGTCTGCCGTTGGTGGGCTACGTGCCGGGCTGGGCCTCGTCGAGGACCTGGGCCAGGGTGTTCCACGACAGAGTGGCGCACTTGATGCGCACGGGGAACTTCACCACGCCGCGCAGGGCGGCGAGGTCGCCGAGGTCGACATCGGGGTCGGGGGCCACAGCCTCGGTGATCTCCTTACCGTCGCCGTCGAGGCGGCTCTCGTGGATCGACATCATGGCCTTGACCGCCCGCATCACGGCACGGCTCTCGTCGACCGTGCGGCCCTTGATGGCGGCCGACATCATCGACGCCGACGACTGGCTGATGGAACAGCCCTGCCCTCCGACTTTGACGTCGTTCACCCGATGACCGTCGAAGTCGACCCACACGACGATCTCGTCGCCGCAAAGCGGGTTGAACCCCTCGGCCCGGTGGGCGGGCGGGGTCGGGAGCTCGCCCCGGTTCCGGGGGTTCCGGTAGTGGTCGAGGATGATCTCGCGGTAGAGGTCTTCGAGGACGGCCAAGGTGGGACTCCTATGCCTAAGCGGGAGCGAAGAGGTCGGATGCTGCGACGAGGGCGTCGCCGAGGATGTCGACGTCGGTCTCGTCGTTGTAGACGTAGAACGACGCGCGGGCTGTGGCTCCCACGCCGAGCCGGCGCATGAGGGGCTTGGCACAATGATGCCCGGCCCGCACGCACACTCCCGACTGGTCGAGCACCTGGGACAGATCGTGGGGATGGATGCCCTTGTAGGTGAACGACACCACGCCGCCCCGCAGGGCCGGGTCGGTGGGGCCGAACACTCGCAGCTCGTCGCCGAGGCGGTCGGCGAGGGTAGTCAGGGCGTACGAGGTGAGGGCAACCTCGTGAGCCCGCACCGCGCCCATGCCCAGGTCGTCGAGCCAGGCCACGGCCGCCCCGAGACCGACGGCCTCGGCGATCGGCGGGGTACCGGCCTCGAACTTCCAGGGCAGCTCGTTGGGTAGCCAGCCGTCGAGGCGCACGTCGAGGATCATCTCCCCACCGCCGAGGAACGGCGGCATCGACTCGAGCAGGTCCTCCCGGCCCCACAGCACCCCGATGCCGGTGGGACCGCACATCTTGTGTCCCGAGAAAACCAGGAAGTCACAACCGAGGTCGTCGACCCGGGTGGGCATGTGCGGTGCCGACTGGGCGCCGTCGACTAGGACGACCGCTCCCACGGCGTGGGCGGCGTCGGCCAGGCGGCGCACCGGGTTGATCGTGCCCAGCACGTTGGACGCAGCCGTCACCGCCGCCAGAGCCACGCCGTCGAGGAGACGGTCGAGGTCGGTGAGGTCGAGGCGCCCCTCCTCGTCGATGGGCAGGTACCGGAGCTCCACGCCCTTCTCCTCGGCCAGCATCAGCCAGGGAACGAGGTTGGCGTGATGCTCCATCTCGGTGAGCAGGATGGCGTCGCCCGGGCCCAATCGCCTGCGGCCGAAGGAGTGGGCCACCAGGTTGATGGCCTCCGTGGCGTTCTTGGTGAAGATGACGCTGCGCGACGACGGGGCACCGATGAAGCGGGCCACCGCCCCGCGTGCCCCCTCGAACGCGGCCGTCGCCTCCTCGGCCAACGCGTACACACCGCGGTGCACGTTGGCGTGGTGTCTCTCGTAGTAGTCGTCCATGGCCCACAGCACGGGCCGGGGTTTCTGGGAGCTTGCGGCCGAGTCGAGGTAGACGAGGCGCCTGCCGGTCTCGTCGCCATCGAAGATCGGGAAGCTCTTTCTGACCGTGGTTACGTCGAGCGCCACGCGTCGTAGCCCTCCTGCTCCAGCCGCTCGGCCAACTCGGGCCCGCCGGTGGCCACGATGCTCCCGTCGACGAGCACGTGCACCACGTCGGGGTGCAGGTAGCGGAGGATGCGCTGGTAGTGGGTGATGACGAGGACGCCCAGCTCGGGCCGGTCGGCCCGCACCTCCTGCACCCCCTTGGCCACGACCTGCAGGGCGTCGATGTCGAGGCCCGAGTCGGTCTCGTCGAGCACGGCGAACTCGGGCTCCAGGATGGCCATCTGGAGTACCTCGTTGCGCTTCTTCTCACCGCCGGAGAACCCCTCGTTGACGTAGCGGTCGCCGAACGACGGGTCCATGTCGAGGCGCTTCATCCAGTCGATGATCGCCAGCCGAAGCTCGAGCACGGACAGGTCGATGCCCTTGCGGGCGGACAGGGCCTGGCGGAGGAACTGCACCACCGACACCCCGGGGATCTCCTCGGGATACTGGAAGCCGAGGAAGATGCCCGACTTGCCGCGGACGTCGGTGGGCCAGGCGGTGACGTCCTCGCCCTTGAACAGCATGCGGCCGGACGTGACCCGGTAGTCGGGGTGACCGAGAAGGGTGTTGGCCAGGGTCGATTTGCCCGACCCGTTCGGGCCCATGAGGGCATGGACCTCGCCCGCGGCGACGGTGAGGTCGACCCCTTTCAGGATCTCCGCGCCCGTCACTACCTCCCGGTCGGCGGGACCAGGGGCGCTGACGTGCAGATCCTCGATCTGGAACAGGGGGGGAGAGGACTCAGTCATGCGTCCCATCCTATTACCACTACCGCCATAGTGGAAATAGGTGCAGGTTCGGGGTCCCACGGGCCACTACGATCCCGCCCGATGTCACCAGCGGGGACGTGGGGGTGAGCGGCGGCCCGGCCCTCGGCCAGACGGGAGGGTCCGTGACCCTCGTCGAGGGCTCGGCCTTCTGCATCTCCGGGCGCAACGGCGACATCGGGCTGGGCCTGGCCCACGGCCTGTTCTTCCGCGACACCAGGCTGCTGTCGCATTGGGAACTGCGGGTCAACGAGGCCGGCGGCGAGTCCCTCGCCGTCGACAGCACCACTCCGTTCTCGGCGACCTATGTGCTGCGGGCCCAACCGCCCCCCGGGCGGGCCGACAGCACCCTTCTCGTCTTCCGGCACCGGTACGTGGGCCGGGGGATGCGCGAAGACCTGGTGATCTTCAACTACGCCGAGGAGCCGGCGTACTGCTCGGTGCAGCTCGACGTCTACTCCGACTTTGCCAACCTGTTCCGGGTCAAGGAGGGCCGCACCGACACCGACGGCGAGGTCACCGTGGAAACTGAGCCGTCCCAACTGCTGTTCCGTTACCGCAAGGGACAGCTCCGCAAAGGGGTCCGGATCACGTCCAGCGAGGCGGCCACCACCTCAGGCCACCAGATCGCCTGGGAGGTGATCGTCCCGGCCCGGGGCAGCTGGACCACGTGCCTCCAGGTGGCCACGATCGTCGAGGACGAAGAGGTCGAGCCCCGCTACCTGTGCGGTCAGCCGGTGGAGCGGGCCATGCCCCAACGCCGCCTCGAGCAGTGGCGGCGCGACGTGCCCGCGGTCGACACCGACTACGAGGAGCTCCGGGAGGTGGTGGTGCGCAGCGCCGAGGACCTGGGCGCCCTGCGCATCTTCGACCCCGACTACCCCGAACGCACGGTCGTGGCCGCCGGCGCACCGTGGTTCATGACCCTGTTCGGTCGCGACTCACTGCTCACGTCGATGATGGCGCTCATCGTCGATCCCGAGCTCGCCCTCGGCGTGCTCCAGACCCTGGCCCGGTTCCAGGGGACCGAGGTCGACGCCCGCAACGACGAGGAGCCCGGCCGCATCCTCCATGAGATGCGCTTCGGCGACGCCCCCGGGCTGTCCCTCGGTGGTGGCCAGGTGTACTACGGCTCCGCCGATGCCACGCCGCTGTTCGTCATGCTCCTGGGGGAGTTGCGCCGGTGGGGCCTGGCCCGGGAGGTCGTCGACTCCCTGCTGCCGGCGGCCGACAAGGCCCTGGCGTGGATCACCGACTTCGGCGATCGCGACGGCGACGGCTACGTGGAGTACCGGCGGTCGTCGGACCGGGGCATCGCCAACCAGGGCTGGAAGGACTCCTGGGACGCCGTCCGCTTCGCCGACGGCCGCCTGGCCCGTCCGCCGGTGGCCCTGTGCGAGGTTCAGGGCTACGTCTACGCCGCCTACCTGGCCCGGTCCTACTTCGCCGAGGAAGCGGGCGATGCCGCAATCGCAACCCACTACCGGACCAAGGCGGCAGACCTGAAGGCCGCCTTCAACCGGGACTTCTGGCTCGACGAGCGGGGCTGGTACGCCATGGGCCTCGATTCCGAGAAGCGGCCGATCGACGCCCTGGCCTCGAACATGGGCCACTGCCTTTGGACCGGCATCATCGACGAGGAAAAGGCGCCACTGGTGGCCACCCAGTTGCTGGCACCGGAGATGTTCAGCGGCTGGGGCATCCGCACCCTCGCCGATTCGATGACCGGCTACAACCCGGTGAGCTACCACAATGGGTCGATCTGGCCCCACGACAACGCCATCATCGCCGCCGGTCTCATGCGCTACGGCTTCGTCGACGAGGCTCACCGGGTCATCATGGCCATGCTCGACGCCGCCGAGGGCCAGGGCCACCGCCTCCCCGAGTTGTTCGGGGGACTCAGTCGCCAAGAGGTTCGGTTCCCCGTCTCCTACCCCTCGTCGTGCTCGCCCCAGGCCTGGGCGGCGGCCACGCCGCTGCTGTTCCTACGTACCCTCCTGCGCCTCGACCCCTGGGTGCCTCACGGCAAGATGTGGCTCGACCCCGTGCTCCCCGAACGGATCGGCCACCTGCGGGTCGACCGGATCCCGCTGGGCGGCCGCCGGGTCACCGTCGAGGTCGACGGCGACGACGTCAGCGTCGAGGGCCTCCCTTCCGACATCGAGTGGGTCCGCCACCCCCGCAAGCCGTTGACCGCCTGACCCCCACCGTTCTTGGCGCGCTCATCACGCTCTGGCGTCGGTGAGCGCGCCAAGAACGCAGCGGATGGACCCGACGACCCGCTCCGGTCGCTGAGTGACGTCGTGCCAGGTGAAGCGCAGCACCGTCCACCCGGCGGCCACCAGCTCGTTCTGGCGGGCCCGATCGTGGCGGAAGGCTCCGAGCGATCCGTGAAACTCGTAGCCGTCGACCTCGATGGCGAGGCTGACGTCGGGATAGGCGAAGCCGACCCGGCCCACGAAACGCCGGCCATGGCGTACTTCGTGCTGGCCGACGGGCTCGGGGAGGCCGTGGTCACGGCACAGGCGCCACATGCGGGCCTCGAGAACGGACTCGGACCCTGCCGTTGCGTCTGATCGGTCGTCGAGGAGGCGGCGTAGCACGCCGACACCGCGCCGGCCCTTGCGAGCCAGAGCGTCGAGAGTGGCGCGAAGTTCGTCCAACGTGACAAGCCGACCGTACGACAGCTGTGTCCAGTGCCCGCTCCACCACCCGTTCGTGGACGATGGCGCCGAGGTCGACGAGTGTCCGGGCCGGAGGCGTGACCGGGATCCCGTCGCACCGGCGCGCTCGCGTGGTGTGGAGATCGGTCGACCGGTGAACGACGACACCCGGCAGGCGGTGACAGCCGGGCCGGGGAATGCTCACCTCAACGGCGAATGTGTCGGCGCTGACCAGCCCCCAGAGCCTGGCCGCCGACCGATGTGACGCCATTGCGCCCTCGCCTGCGGCGAGGCAGGCAGCCAGCAGATGGGCGCCAGGACGAAGGGGCGCCGGCGACCCGGTAGACCCCGAGGTATGACCGAGCCCAGCGCCCCGAGTCCACCCGGTGCCGGGTCGCTCGGGCGGTCATGGCCTCGGCCCGTGCCTGGTCGAGCGTGATGAGGGCGTGCTGGCCCGAGGTGATGGTGTTGATCGTCGGCTCCATGGGCCCAGCCAACCACCAGCCTGTGACATTTTGTGTCACCCCCGCCCTTCTTGGCGCGCTCATCACCCCCTGGCGTCGATCGGCGCGCCAAGAAGGCGGGGGTGCGGCTCGGGCTCGGGCTTGGTTACCAGCCCCGGTCGGCCCACTCCTGGAGATGAGGCCGCTCGGCGCCGATGGTGGTGTCGTTGCCGTGGCCGGGCATGACCACGGTGTTGTCGGGGAGGCGCCCGAAGAGGTGCTCACCGATCGAGGCGATGATGGTAGGGAAGTCGCCGCCGGGGAACTTGGTGGCGCCGGGGCCGCCCGGGAACAGGGTGTCGCCGGAGAGGAGCACCGGCGATCCCTCGATCACGAAGCACATCGAGCCCGGCGTGTGCCCGGGGGTGTGGATGGTACGCAGGATCAGGTCGCCGACCTCGATCTCGGTGTCGGCCTCGATCACGAAGTCGTGATCGGGCAGCATGGCGACGTCGTCGGCGCCGATTCCCACCGGGTAGCCGGCGGCGCGCACGGCCGGCACGGCCTGGATGTGGTCCTGGTGGCCATGGGTGGTGAGCACCCTCTTCACGTTCAGGCTCCGGCACAGCTCGAGCACCAGATCGGCCTCGTTGGCGGCGTCGATCAGGACGGACTCGCCGGTACGTCGACAGCGCACGACGTAGACGTTGTTGTCCATGGGCCCGACCACGACGCGGGTGATCTCCACCCGCGGGTCGGAGTAGTGCAGCGGTTCATCGGCCATGGGCCACGGTAGCCTCGGCGCCATGGGCTTGATCCTCGGGTTCGTCGCCGTCGCCCTGGTGTTTGCCATCGCCGCCGTGGTGGTGGGCCGCGAGGCCAGGCGGTTGGCGGCCAAGGCCCCGGGACGGGTGTTCGAGTTCGAAGACGCCGTCAGCTGGGTGTGCGACCACGTGGGCGACGAGGTGGCCGCTGTGCTCAGCCCCGACGACGTTCGTCGCATTCTCAATTGGCACCTCGAGTACTTCCGAATCAAGGGGGTGTCGTCGAACGGGGCGTCGCCCAGGGTCGAGGGCCCGGTGGTCGTGAGCGGGGCGGAGACCGTCGACTTCGTCCTGAAGCGGGCCGAGGCCGACGGCATGGACTACACCCCCACCCAGGTGCACGCCGTGCTCGACGCCCAGATGACCTACCTGGAGTCGATCGGCGTCGTCGGCCCGGTCAGCGAACGCGACGAGGACCCCGACGGGTGAATCCGAAAAACCTCCAACAAGTGGTGGCCGGGATGTGGTTTCATATCCCTACCGAGGAAAGGAGGTGGTCCAACTGAGCGTAAGCGACTGTTGTATTGGGACCTCGGAGGTGGCTGTCCGCTAGCCGGCAGCTGGACCCGGCTGGCAATCCCGCCAGCCATCGCCTGGGCAGCGACTGGGAGTTGGTCCCCCCCGGTGCTTTCCGCCTTGCTCAGGTCTCTGATCCAGCACTTCTCGACGAGGGGGCGCTTGGTGCGCCCCCTCGTCGCGCGTACTAGTGCGCCGAGGCCGACCTCGGCGTATCCTGAGGCCAGCGGACGGGTTCGAGTGTCCGGCCCGTCTGCGGCACGCATGACAGCACCGGAAATGGAGGTGCGGACATCGTGGAGACAACAATTTTCTCGAGCGGCCTGCGCCTGGCTACCCACATCTCGAGACCACCGACGGCCGAGGGGGTCCTCCCCGGGCTCGTCCTCTGCCACGGTTTCCCGGCCGGCCCGGGAGGCGGAGCAGCGTCGGTGCAGACCTACTCGGAGCTGGCCGACCACCTGGCGACCGACGCCGGGTGGGTCGTGCTCACGTTCAACTTCCGGGGAACGGGCACGTCCGAGGGCAACTTCTCCCTGAGCGGCTGGCTCGACGACCTGCGGGCCGCTGTCGGCCACCTGGAGCGGACCGACGGCGTTTCCGGTGTGTGGGTGGCGGGGTCGAGCACCGGAGGCGCCCTGGCCATCTGCGAGGCCGCCGAGGACGAGCGCGTCCGAGGGGTGGCCACCCTGGCTGCGCCGGCAACCTTCTCGCGGTGGGCCCGTCACCCCGAAGACTTCCTGGCCCATGCCCGGGAGGTCGGGGTCATCTCCGATCCCGCCGAACCTGCCGACTATGACCGCTGGACCCGCGACCTGACCGAGATCGAACCCGTGGCGGTGGTGGCCAAGATCCCGCCCCGACCGCTGCTCATCGTGCACGGACACGACGATGAGACCGTCCCCCTCGATGATGCCCGCTCCCTGGTCGAGGCCGCCGGCGAGGGGGCCGATCTCCGGGTTGTGAACCAGGCCGGGCATCGTCTGCGCCACGACCCGCGTGTCGTCGCCATTCTCCTCGGCTGGCTGGAGCAGAACACCCTCACAGGCTGAGTGTCTGGCGTTCCCGCGCGATTCCTACGCCGGGGGGGTGTTGTAGACAGCGCCGAGAACGGCGTGGTCGATCGCCTCGGCCAGGGCCCGGGCTGCGGCCCTGGGGTCGGCGGCCTCGGTGAGCCAGCGCACCACCACGAAGCGGCGCGCGCCGGCGTCGACCATCGCCGGCACCGTCGCAGGGGTCACCCCCCCGGTGACGAACCAGGGCACGGTTGCCCGCGCTGCCACCTCGCCCAGATAGCCCAAGCCGGTTCCCGGTCGACCGGGTTTCGTAGGTGTGGGGGCAACGGGCCCGGCCGACAGGTAGTCAACGGGCTCCCGGAGGGCGGCGTCGAGCTCGTGGGGGGCATGGGTCGACAGGCCCACGACCGCGTCAGGCCCGAGGATTCGCCTGGCCAGAGCGGGCGGAGCATCGTCCTGGCCTACGTGTACCCCGTCGGCCCCGGCCTCCAGGGCCAGGTCGGGGCGGTCGTTGAGAACGAAGGGCACGCCCAGGCCGGCACACACGGCCACTGCGACCCGGGCCCGGGCCACGAGGGCCCTGGCCTCCAGATGCTTGTCCCGGAGCTGCACCACGTCGACCCCGCCATCGATGCAGGCAGCCAGGAACGCAGCCAGATCGGGACGGTCGGGCGTGCACAGGTAGAGCCGCCGGTGGCTCAACGAGACGCGGTCCATCAGCCCCCGGCTACCGCCCGCACCAGCTCGAGGCGATCGCCCTCGGCGAGGACGGTCGTGGCCAGCTCCCTGCGGTTCAACGCCTCGCCGTTGCGCTCGACGAGCACCCACCTTCCGCCCAGGCCGAGCCGGGCCAGCAGATCGTCGACGGTGGCGCCCTCGCCCAACTCCACGGCGTCGCCATTTGCGGTGACTCTCACCGGGACTGCGCTCTCATGGTGTGCGACGGTAGTCCCCTGCCGGGGAAGAGCGCCGGCGCGGTGGGTTCCATGCCGCCCGGTCGAGCCGAGCCCGGTAGGGCCTTGGCCCGGCTCGTTCTGGGTGGCTGCCGCCCGGCTGTTACGGCCTGTCGCCGACGAGGGTCGACCACACGTAGGAGCTCACCACGAAGTCCTGGGGCGCGGCCTTGGCGGCCTGGAAGTTGCCGACGGCCTGCTTGGTCTTCGGTCCGCCGATGCCATCGATCGCCCCAGGGTCGAAGGCGCCGTTGTTGCGGGCCGCGGCCTTCAGGAGGGTTTGGAGGGTGTCGACGTGGTCCGGTGCGGTGACCGGCGTCGTCTGGGCGTTGCGAAGGTCGATGGTGTCCATTGTCGTCGTGACCGAGACGGGGTTGACCTTAGACATGGGTGGCTCCTTGTGGCTGTAGGTTGGTGAACGGTGGTGGGTCCGCCCAGGTGTTCCTGTGCTCGCCCGCCGACAAGGAAGAGTCGTCGACAGCCGGTTTGATACATCGAGGTTTCGCGGTCAGGTACCCGCTGTCGGGATGACGGCCTTCGCTTTCGCCGCCGCCTTGGTGGCCCGCTTGTACTCCCGCACCCGGGCGAGGGACTCGGGGCCGTCGATGTCGGCGACCGAGAACCAACCGGCCTGTCCGTAGTTGCCGGCCACGTCGTTCCAGCCGGGTGGCTTCACGCCCATTCGCTTGGCCAGCAGGGCCACGAAGATCCTGGCCTTCTGATCGCCGAAGCCGGGAAGCGCCTTCAGGTTGGCGAACAACTCGTCTCCCGTGGCCGCCGTGGTCCACACGTTCGCCGCGCTCCCCCCGTGATGCTCCACGAGGTGGGCGCACATCTGTTGGGTGCGGGCGGCCATGGATCCCGGGAAGCGGTGGAGGGCAGGGCGCTCGGCGAAGACCGCAGCCATCTCGTCGGGACCGGCAGCGGCGATGGCGGCGGCGTCGAGGTGGCCGCCGAGGCGGGCCTTGAGATCGAACGGGCTGTGAAAAGCCTTCTCCATCGGTACCTGCTGGTCGAGCAGCATCCCGATCAGGAGGGCCAACGGCTCGCTGACCAGCAGTTCGTCGGCCTTGGGGTCACCTGTGAGGGGCAGAGAGTGGGTCGCCACGGTGCCAGCGTACCGATGGAGCCGGAGGTGGCGTATCGGGGCTCTCTGACCAGCAGCTCGTCGACATTGGGGTCGCCGGTGAAGGGCAGGGATGGGGTCCGCTGCCTGCCACCTACCCAGAGAGCCGCGATGGTCGTCTGACGCAACCCACCGGCGTATTGGACCAGCCCTCGCACGCTGGGGCCGACCAAGGGCCGTGGCAGGCTGTCGCGATGGCGACACGTGAGGAGCTGCCGAGCCGGCAAGGACGGTGGACGGCGTGGACCTGACTCGCCTCGTCCTGAGCGGCCTCCTCATCGCCATTGGCGCCTACACCGGGTGGCGACGGCACAGAGCGGGCCTGAAACCGCCGCCCCCATCACAGCAGCATGGCCCGCCTGGTTGGGAATGGGACCCCGACCGTTGCACGTGGCGTCCGCCGGAGTGATCAGGGGTCCGGGAGGGTTCGGCTTCACGGCCTTCGGGCCGGGCCCTGGGTTTGGGAGTTCGAGTCTCTCCGCCACTCGCCTGATGCAATGCAGCCGACCCGGCGATCAGCTCCATACCTAACGAATGTGCCGGTCGAGCAGCATCCCGATCAGGAGGGCGAGGGCATCGGTCTCGAGGAGCTCGTCGGCCTCGGGGTCACCGGTGAAATGCAGAGCCATGCCCTCGACTGTAGATCGCGAAGGTTCCCGTTACGGCGGCGGTTCGGTGACGTAGGGCCCGATGCCGCACTCGGGAATGGGAACGAGGGACTCGTGGCAACCGAGACCACCTCCGCCGCGAACACCAACCGTGGTCGGCGGGGCCGTCGTGGACGCGGGCACCTGCATGGGGTCGTAGGACAGCGTCACCGGGGGGGCCGCCGGAACCGCCGGGGCCACTGCGGTGGTCGGTGTCGACGATGCCCCTGAGGCGGCGCTGGCAGAAGCGCCGGTGGTGGGCGGAGCGACCGGAGCGGGTGCCGTCACGGCCGTGGTCGACGTCGGCGCCGGTACCCGGTGGTCGTCGCCCTGGCTCTGCCGGTCAGACGCGACCGCGGCCCCGGCGACGATCAGGGCGAGTACAGCGGCGCCCAGGCCGGCTGCAGCGCGCGGGAACGCCTGGGCCCTCAGCGGCGAGTTCATCGGGTCGACTCCACTACCTGTCCATGATGACGCGTTCCCGCGTGCAACAGCGGTCGTCTCGTGACGCACCCGATATCACCGTCGGCACGAACCACTGTCGCTCGGGACCACAATGGGACATGCCTCACGCACCTTTTCCCTGCCTCAGCGTCGTCGTCCCCTGCTTCAACGAGGAGTCGACGATCGCTGAGCTGCTCGCCAAGGTGCTGGAGCAACCGTGGACGGCCGAGGTGGTGGTGGTCGACGATGGCTCCACGGATGGGTCGGCGAAGGCCGCGGCCGCCGTCGGCGACGACCGCGTTCGTCTGATAGTCCAGCCCCGGAACCTGGGAAAGGGCGCCGCCATCCGGCGGGGGCTCGGCGAATCGTCGTCGCCCTACGTCGTGGTCCAGGACGCCGATCTCGAGTACGACCCCAGGGAGTACGGGACCTTGCTGGAGCCGCTGCTCGACGGCAAGGCCGATGTGGTTTACGGCTCGCGGTTCCTGAGCACCGGCGCCCACCGTGTCCTGTACTTCTGGCATTCGATCGGCAACCGGTTCCTGACGCTCCTCTCCAACATGGCGACGGACCTCACCCTCACCGACATGGAGACCTGCTACAAGGCCTTCCGGCGGGAAGTCTTCGAGGAGCTGGTCATCGAGGAGGACGGCTTCGGTTTCGAACCGGAGATAACCGCCAAGGTGGCCCATGGTGGGTGGCGTGTGTACGAGGTCGGTATCTCCTATGCCGGGCGCACCTATGCGGAGGGCAAGAAGATCGACTGGCGTGACGGCGTCCGGGCGCTCTGGTGCATCGGTCGGTACAACTTCCCCCGGCGCACGGCAGCCGCCCCGAGCCGCACCCCCGCCGACCTGGCGTCGGCCGATGCCGAGCTGGGTCCCGTGCTCGACTCGTTGGGTGCCAATGCTCCCAACTACACCGACTGGATCGCCGACCTGTGCCAGCCCTACCTCGGCGACCGGGTCCTCGAGATCGGCGCCGGCCATGGTGACCTTGCCGCCCGGTTCGCCCGGGCCGGGGCCCGGGTCGCGGCGACCGACGTCTCCGACCGGTGTCTCGGCGTGCTCGAGGAGCGCTTCCAAGACACCGACGAGGTGGAGGTTCGCCACCTCGACCTCTTCGACCACGACGACGTTGGCGGCTACGACTCGGCCGTCCTGATCAACGTTCTCGAGCACCTGCCCGACGACACGGCCGCCCTCGAAGAGGTACGTCGCCTCGTGCACCCCGGTGGCTACGTGCTGCTCTACGTGCCGGCGTTCGAGCGCCTGTACAGCCCGTTCGACCAGGCTGTCGGCCATTTCCGGCGCTATGACCGGGCCCATCTCGCCCGCACCGTCCATGCGGCCGGGCTCCGGGTGATCGAGACCCGCTACGTGAACCAACTCGGGGCCCTCGCCTGGTGGCTGCTCGCCACCAAGTTGAAGCAGGTGCCCACGGAGGAAGGAAGAGTGCGGTTGTACGACCGGGCCGTTGTTCCCCGCCTCCGCAAGATCGAGGAGCGCTACAGGACCGAGTTCGGCCAGTCGCTCTTCCTGGTCGCCGTCGTTCCCTGACCTTGCCGCTCGGTGCTCCCGCCGAGGTCAGGCCGTACGGGGGTCGGGGGCCTCGGGGTCGAGCCCGTAGGCGGCGATGGCGTCGGCCACCTCCTCGGGCTTTGCCGCGTCCGCTCGGGCGAGAGCGGCGAGGACGGCGACCACCACGTTGGCGGTGTCGGTTTCGAAGTGACGACGCAGGTTGGCCCTGGTGTCGGAGCGACCGAAGCCGTCGGTGCCGAGGGAGGTGAACATGGCCGGCGCCGGTACCCACCGGGCCACCTGATCGGGGACGGCCTTCATGTAGTCGGTCACGGCGATCACCGGACCCTCGGTCCCCGACAGTGCCTCGGTGACAAAGGGGGTACGGGGCGTGTCGGTGGGGTGAAGGCGGTTCCAGCGGTCGACGGACAGGGCATCTTCCCGAAGCGCCTTGTAGGACGTGGCGCTCCAGAGCTCGACGGCCACGTCGTGGCGCTCGGCCAGCAGGCTCTGGGCCTGGCGAGCGGCTCCCTGGGCGGTACCCGAGAAGACGACCGTGGCCCGGCGCTTCGGGCCCTCGGGCGCCGCCGAGAAGCGGTACAGGCCTCGGAGGATGCCCTCCTCGACGGCAACGTGGCCGGAAGGAGTCGACGGCATCGCCGGCATCGGGTAGTTCTCGTTGTAGAGCGTGAGGTAATAGAAGATGTCCTCGGCCTCGGGTCCGTACATGCGGCGCAGGCCGTCGTCGATGATCACCGACAGCTCGTAGGCGAAGGCGGGGTCGTAGGCCCGCACGTTGGGAACGGTCGAGGCCAGGACCAGGCTGTGGCCGTCGCAATGCTGGAGGCCTTCACCCGTGAGGGTGGTACGCCCGGCGGTGGCGCCGCAGAGGAAACCACGGCCGCGGATGTCGGCGAAGGCCCAGATGAGGTCGCCGACCCGCTGGAACCCGAACATCGAGTAGAAGATGAAGAACGGCACCATGCTGAGGCCGTGGGTGGCGTAGGCCGTTCCTGCCGCCGTGAAGCTGGCCATGGAACCCGCTTCGGTGATGCCCTCCTCGAGGATCTGGCCGTCGGAGGCCTCCATGTAGGACAGGGCGAACTGGGCGTCGACGGGCTCGTACTGTTGGCCGAAGGGCGCGTAGATCTTCACTTCGGAGAACAGGCCGTCCATGCCGAACGTGCGCGCCTCGTCGGGGATGATGGGCACGACCCGGGCGCCCATGTCCTTGTCGCGCAGCAGGCTGCGGAGGAGGCGGGCGAAGACCATGGTGGTCGACGCCTCCTGGCCACCCGAGCCGGCCCTGAAGTCCTCGAACACAGCCGGGTCGGGCATCGGGAGAGGCTTGGCCCTCAGCGTTCGCTTCGGCAACGAGCCGGCCATGGCCTGGCGGCGCTCCATCATGTACTCGAACTCCGGAGACCCCTCCGCCGGCCGGTAGTACGGGGGCAGGTCCCCGTCGAGGGCGGCATCGGGGATCTGGTCTTCGAGGTGGAGGCGGGCCCGGAAGGTGTGCAGCACGGCCTTGGACATCTTCTTGATCTGGTGGGTGGTGTTGCGAGCCTCGAATTCGGGCCCGAGGGTCCAGCCCTTGATGGTCTTGGCCAGGATCACGGTGGGGGCGCCGACGTGTTCGACGGCGGCCCGGTAGGCGGCGTAGAGCTTGCGGTAGTCGTGGCCGCCACGGGGCAGGTTGCGCAGCTCGTCGTCGGAGAGGTGCTCGACCATGGCCCGCAGGCGCGGATCGGCACCGAAGAAGTGGTCACGGATGTAGGCCCCCGACTCGGCCGAGTACTTCTGGTACTCGCCGTCGAGGGTGGTCATCATCTTGTTGAGCAGGACGCCGTCGACGTCGCGGGCCAGCAACTCGTCCCACTTGGAGCCCCAGATGACCTTCAGCACGTTCCAGCCGGCGCCCCGGAAGACGGCCTCGAGCTCCTGGATGATCTTGCCGTTGCCCCGCACGGGGCCGTCGAGGCGCTGGAGGTTGCAGTTCACCACGAAGATGAGATTGTCGAGGCCCTCCCTTGCCGCCAGCGACAACGAACCGAGGCTCTCGGGCTCGTCGCATTCGCCGTCGCCCATGAAGCACCACACCTTCGACCGGCTGGTGTCGGACAAGCGGCGATTGAGGAGATAGCGGTTGAAGCGGGCCTGGTAGATGGCGGTGATGGGGGCCAGGCCCATCGACACCGACGGGAACTCCCAGAAGTCGGGCATGAGCCGGGGATGGGGGTACGAGCACAGGCCCCGTCCGTCACGTCCGATCTCCTGGCGGAAGTGGTCGAGGTCGTCCTCGTTCAGGCGACCCTCGAGGAACGCCCGCGAATAGATGCCCGGCGCGGCATGGCCCTGGAAGAAGACCTGGTCGCCGGGGCGGCCGTCGTCCTTGCCCTGGAAGAAGTGATTGAAGCCCACCTCGTAGAGCGCGGCCGACGACGCGTAGGTGGCCAGGTGGCCGCCGATGCCGGGAGCCACGGTATTGGCCCGCAGCACCATGACCGCGGCGTTCCACCGGATGAACGCCCGGATGCGGCGCTCGATGTCCTCGTCGCCGGGGAACCACGGTTCGCGTTCGGGCGAGATGGAGTTGATGTAGGGCGTGGAGACGGTGGTCGGCGTGCCCACCTGAAGCTCCCGGCCCCGCTCGGCCAGCTTCATGAGTAGGAACCGGGCTCGGCTCTTTCCCCGGACGTCGGCCACGTCGTTGAGCGAGTCGATCCACTCGGCTGTCTCGGCGGCATCGATGTCGGGAAGCTGCTGGGAGAACCCGTCGAAGATCACCTCCCTATGCTTTCACGGCTGGACGACCAGGGTGACGGCCGCCGGAACATGAATCGTGTCTTTCCACTGCCGCGCGCCAAGATGCTGCGATGACCACGGTCGCCTACACCGACGGCGCGTGCATGGGAAACCCCGGTCCCGGCGGTTGGGCATGGGCCGTGCCCAATGGCCGGTTCGCCAGCGGGTCAGCAGCGGCCACCACCAACCAGCGCATGGAGCTGACCGCGGCCCTGAAGGCGGTGACCACCCTGGCCGGTCCCCTCGAGGTGGTGAGCGACTCGACCTACGTCGTCAACTGTTTCCGCGACCGCTGGTGGGAGGGGTGGATCGCCCGGGGGTGGCGCACCAAGGCCAAGCAACCGGTGGCCAACCGCGACCTGTGGGAGCCGCTCATCGAGGCCGTTCGGGCCGAGCCCGATCGGGTGAGCTTCCGCTGGGTCAAGGGCCACGGGGGCGATCCGTTCAACGATCTGGTCGACCGGCTGGCCGTGGAGTCCGCCCGTACCCAGCAGGCCAGGACGGGGGACGAACCTCCGCTCAACCTCGGCGACGCCGACGACCCTGGTCATCCGGGTCGCTCCGGTGGCTACCAGGCGACCGATGCCCGGATACCGGCCGGGCACTCCGTCCTGGTCGCCGGCGAGAAGCCGCCGGCTCTGGGCGGCTACGACTCCAACCCGGTAGCGGACCGCACCCGCGACCGCCTGGCCGAGATCCTCGCCGCCAAGCGCCAACTCCATCCCGACCTGGTCGCGGTCACCGGCCTGGGGCTGGGAGCCGAGCAGCTGGGGGCCGAAGCGGCGGCCGCCGCCGGCGTTCCTTACGTGGCCGTGCTCGCCTATCCCGAACCCGACACGATGTGGCCGGCCGCCTCCAGGGCCCGTTTCCGCCAGTTGCTCGATGGGGCCGAGACCAAGGTGGTCCTCGAGGCCAAGACTCCCGCCACCCGCCCACAGGCCGGGGCGGCCCTGCGCCGGCGCGACGCCTGGCTGGCCCGCAACGCGGCCGAGGCGGTCGTGGTGTGGGACGGCGAGGGCGCCGACGTCGGGCGCCTGGTCCGCGCCCTGAACGACAGCCTGGGCGAGGCCGACGTGTGGGTCGTCGCCCCGGCGACCTCGGCGTAGAGGACCCAGATGCCCGCCACCCTCGTCGCCCGCGATCTCACCGTCGCGTTCGGCGACCACCTGGTCCTCGCTCGCGTGAGTCTCATTGTCCCGCCCAGCGCCCGCATCGGCGTGGTGGCGGCCAACGGCACGGGCAAGACGACCCTGCTGCGCGCCCTCGCCGGTCTCCAGCCGCTCGAGGGGGGATCGGTGGCGCTGGCGCCCCCGACGGCGACGGTCGGCTACCTGCCCCAGGAGCCCGAGCGACGCGCCGGCGAGACGGTGCGGGATTTCCTCGTCCGGCGCACCGGGGTCGAGGCGGCCGACGCCGACCTCGATGCCGCCACCGCCGCCATGGCCGACGGGGAAGCCGAAAGTGACCTCCGGTATGCGACCGCTCTCGAACGCTGGATGGCACTCGGTGGCGCCGACCTCGAGAGTCGGATCGGTCCTCTCTGGGCCGAGCTCGGCCTGGCTCCTGAACTTCTCGACCAGGACACGGCCACGCTGTCCGGAGGCGAGGCGGCCCGGGCGTCCATGGCCGGTGTCCTCCTGTCGCAGTTCGACGTGTTCCTCCTCGACGAGCCCACCAACGACCTGGACTTCGCCGGGCTGGAGCGGCTGGAGGGTTTTCTCCGCACGCTGGCGGTCGGCGCGGTGATCGTGTCTCACGACCGGGCGTTTCTCGAGCGCACCATCACCTCGGTGTGCGAGATCCACGAACACGGACACACCGCGTCGGTCTTCGACGGCGGATGGCGGGCCTACCTCGAGGAACGGGCGACGGCGCGCCGCCACGCCGAGGAGACCTTCGAGGAGCACCGGACCACCAGTCGCGGCCTCCAGGAGCGAGTCCGGACCCAGCGCCAGTGGGCCGTCCAGGGGGTGCGCGCGGCCAAGACCCGGCCGCGCGACCACGACAAGGCCCAGCGAGGGTTCTTCACCAACCGCACCGAGAAGCAGGCGGCCAAGGTGCGCGTCACCGAGAAGGCCATCAAGCGCCTCACGCCGGTGGACAAGCCGTGGGAGGCGTGGGACCTCCGGTTCTCGGTTGCCTCTGCCCCTCGCAGCGGCGACGTCGTGGCCCGCCTCGATGGCGCGGTCGTCGAGCGAGGAGCGTTTCGGCTCGGGCCCATCGACGTCGAGATCAACTGGGGTGACCGACTGGCGATCCTCGGATCGAACGGCAGCGGCAAGTCGACGTTGCTGGCGGCGATCCTCGGTCGGGTCCCCCTCGCCGCGGGAGAGCGGTGGCTCGGTCCCGGCGTGGTGGTCGGCGAGGTCGACCAGGGGCGCGGCCGCCTCGCCGGGGGCGACACGCTGCTGGCCGCCTTCCTGGCCGAGAGCGGGACCGAGGTGCAGTCCGAGGCCCGCTCACTGCTGGCCAAGTTCGGGCTGGGCGCCGACCACGTCAATCGCCCGGCGATGTCGCTCACGCCCGGTGAACGAACCCGGGCCACGCTGGCCGTGCTCATGGCCAGGGGTGTCAACTGCCTCGTCCTCGACGAGCCCACCAATCACCTCGACCTCCCGGCCATCGAACAACTGGAGGACGCCCTCGAGGGCTACGACGGCACCCTCGTGCTCGTCACCCACGATCGTCGCCTCCTCGACGCCGTCCGCATCGACCGCACCCTCGCCCTGGGCTGAGGAACCGTCCGGGCGGAGGTCGTACCGCCGGACCGCTCACTACTCTCGCCCCAGAGACGTTCTGCGGCGCTGGTGAACATACCCTACCCGTGCCCTGCGTGGCGGGGTGCGCGAGCAGCGGGGCCGGGCCTGGCATCATCGACCTCCCGTCATGGCCCGCACCGTCACTCTCCGCCCCTGGCAGAAGGCCGCGCTCGAACGGGTGGGGGCCATCGCCTCGTCGGACTTCCTGGCCGTCGCCACGCCCGGCGCCGGCAAGACCACCTTCGCCCTGACCGCCGCCCGGCAGGCCTTGGCCGCCGACCCCAGCCTCCGTCTGGTTGTCGTCGTTCCCACGGCCCACCTCAAGGTGCAGTGGGCCCAGGCGGCGTCCAGCTTCGATCTGCACCTCGACTGGCGGTGGTCGGCGGCGGACGGGGTCGTGGCCCCGGACATGCATGGGATCATCACGACCTACCAACAGGCGGCCGGCTGCGCCGGTGCCCTGAGGGCCCTGGCCGACAACGCCATGGTCATCTTCGACGAGATCCACCACGCCGCCGAGGACCGGGCTTGGGGGGACGCCCTGCGCAAGTCCTTCGAGACCGCGCCCCGGCGCCTGGCCCTGTCGGGAACGCCCTTCCGCTCTGACACCCATGCCATTCCGTTCGTCCGCTACGCCGCCGACGAAGCGGTTGCCGACTACGAGTACGGCTACGGCGACGCCCTTGCAGACGGCGGAGTCGTGCGCCCCGTCTACTTCCCCCGCGTCGACGGGATGATGGAGTGGAGCGCCCCTGACGGCAGCGTGCACGCCCACGGTTTCGCAGATCCCCTCGGCTCCGCCCAGGCCGGTCATCGCCTGCGCACCGCGTACTCGGTGGGAGGCGAGTGGCTGCCGCACGTGCTGCGCCAGGCCCATGAGCAGCTACTGGTCATCCGTCGGCGTCAGCCCGAGGCCGGAG
This sequence comes from Acidimicrobiales bacterium, assembly GCA_038232455.1. GTDB lineage: Bacteria > Actinomycetota > Acidimicrobiia > Acidimicrobiales > AC-14 > DATAQC01. Next base: position 13,832 of record JBBSHU010000001.1, on the reverse strand, counting down.
GTCTGGTCATCGCCACCGACCAGGACCACGCCAAGGCCATCGCCGGCCTTATGGCCGATCGCCTGAAGGTGCGAGCGGTCGTGGCCACGTCTGACGATCCGGACGCCTCGGCGTGCATCTCCCGGTTCGCCTCCGGTACCGACGCCTGGATCGTGGCCGTGCGCATGGTGTCGGAGGGTGTCGACATCCCCCGCCTTCGCGTCGGTGTGTTCGCCACGACGACGACCACCGAGCTGTTCTTCCGCCAGGCCGTCGGTCGCCTGGTGCGCTGGACCCGGGGCTCGTCGGGACAGAAGTCGTTCCTGTACATTCCCGACGAGCCCCGGCTACGGGCGCGGGCGTTCGCCATTGCCGAGCAACGGCGCCACTCGCTGCGCCACCAGGACCGGGAGGTGACGGCGCCGGACCTGCGAGTCGGGGCCGGCGATGACGAGCAGATCTCGCTGTTCGCGCCGATCTCGGCCGTTCCCCTAGCTGACGAAGACAGCCCCGACTGGGTGCTCGACAGCGACGGCTCCCCGGATCCCCCCGTCGACGCCACGCTGACCATCACCCTGCCCCCGCTGCCCACGGGAGTGCCCGGTACTCAGGCGCCGTCGACCCTGGCCGCCGACGGCCGAACGCGCCGGGAGAACAAGGAGCACCTCCGCAAGGCCAACGCCGAGAGGGGCCGTCTCATCGCCCATCACACCGGCATGACCCATGCCGGTGTGAACGCCGAGCTGAACCGGGTGATGGGACTGAAGAAGATCAGCGAGGCGACCGTGGAACAACTTCAGCGCCGGCTCGACAAAGCCGACCAGTGGCTTCGACAGGCCTCCGGCCGACGGGTCGGCTGAGGGTCGGGACCGCCGGGACGCCAGGTCGTCACCGATGCGCCGGCGTCGGTGCGTCGCCTCCACTTAGACGTCAGCCACCCAGGCCATCGTCACCCGGTCGGAGAAGCAGCGGGCCAATGCATAGAAGCGGGAGTACCTCGCACATAGGTCGCGCCCGGCCAGGCGGCCTACCCTCCCTCCCATGGATCTGACCCGCGCCCTCCAACTTGCATCGGAGCAAAAGCTCGGCACGCTCGTGACGCTCAAGCACGATGGTCGTCCACAGCTGTCGAACGTCATGTATGCCATCCGGGATGCGATCGTGCGCATCTCCGTCACAGACAACAGGGCCAAGACCGCCAACTTGCGCCGTGACCCCCGTGGGTCGCTGTACGTGAGTCGACCGGACGGCTGGGCCTACCTCGTCCTCGAAGGCGACGCCGAACTCACCCCCGTTGCCGTAGCCGTAGACGATGCCGTGGTCGACGAGTTGGTGGAGCTCTACCGGGCTCTCCAGGGCGAGCACCCCGATTGGGACGAGTACCGCCGATCCATGGTGGCCGATCGCCGCTTGGTTCTCCGCCTCCGCCCGAACCACGCCTACGGGATGTGGGAGGAAGCTTGAACCGGGCACCAGACCGGAGCGTCGATCAGGCGAGGTCGAAGCGATCCAGGTTCATGACCTTGTCCCATGCAGCCACGAAGTCACGCACATACTTCTCCTTCGAGTCGGCACATGCGTAGACCTCCGAGATGGCTCGGAGCTGGGAGTTCGAACCGAAGACGAGGTCGACGGCGGTGGCCGTCCAGCTGACCTCGCCCGTCACGCGATCACGTCCCTCGTACACGTTCTCAGACGAGACGGAGGTCTTCCACTCCGTGCTCATGTCGAGCAGGTTGACGAAGAAGTCGTTGGTCAGCGTCTCGGGCCTGTCGGTGAAGACGCCGTGTTCGAGTCGCCCGACGTTGGCGTTCAGGGACCGCATGCCGCCGATGAGAACCGTCATCTCCGGGGCGGTCAGCGTCAACTGGTTGGCCCGGTCCAGCAGCAGCTGCTCCGCCGGCAACTTCTCTCCGGGTCGGAGGTAGTTGCGGAACCCATCGGCGGTCAGTTCGAGCACGGCAAACGGCTCCACGTCGGTTTGCTCCTGCGAGGCGTCGGTACGCCCCGGAACGAACGGGACCGTGATCCCGTGCCCGGCGTTCTTGGCCGCTCGCTCGACGGCCGCGCACCCGCCCAGAACGATCAGGTCAGCGAGCGAGACCTTCGTGGTGCCGGACTGTGAGCTGTTGAACTCCCGCTGGATCTCCTCGAGGCTCTGCAGCACCTTGGCCAGCTCGGCCGGGTCGTTGGCCTCCCAGTCCCTTTGTGGCGCCAGGCGAATCCGTGCCCCGTTGGCCCCGCCACGCTTGTCGGTGCCACGGAAGCTCGCCGCCGACGCCCAGGCGGTGGAGACCAGCCGGGAGACGGAAAGTTCCGAAGCGAGGATCTTGGCTTTGAGGGCAGCGATGTCGTCGTCGCCGATCAGATCATGATCGACCGCTGGCACGGGGTCCTGCCACAGTTGCGGCTCCGGAACCCACGGGCCGAGGTAACGCGAGACGGGTCCCATGTCGCGGTGCAACAGCTTGTACCAGGCCTTGGCGAACGCGTCTGCGAGCTGGTCCGGGTTCTCGTGGAAGCGCTTGGCGATCGGTCCGTAGATCGGGTCCACCTTCAGCGCCAGGTCCGTCGTAAGCATCATGGGCGCGTGCCGCTTGGACGGGTCATGGGCATCGGGCACGTTGTTCTGGGCCGAGGGATCCTTGGGAGTCCACTGCTTGGCACCGGCGGGGCTCGTCGTCAGCTCCCAGTCGTAGTTGAACAGGTTGTCGAGGTACCCGTTGTCCCACTTCGTCGGCTCGTTGGTCCAGGCGCCCTCCAGCCCGCTGGTGATCGCGTCGACGCCCTTGCCGCTGCCGAAGGTGTTCTTCCACCCGAGACCTTGCGTCTCGACAGGGCAGGCCTCGGGTTCCGGACCGATGTAATCCGGATCGACGGCACCATGGCACTTGCCGAAGGTGTGGCCGCCGACGATGAGCGCGAGGGTCTCCTCGTCGTTCATGGCCATACGACGGAAGGTCTCCCGAATGTCCCTGGCCGAGGCCAGCGGATCGGGGTTGCCGTTCGGTCCCTCCGGATTCACGTAGATGAGGCCCATCTGCACGGCGCCGACAGGACCGCTGAGCTCCCTGTCGCCGCTGTAGCGCTCGTCTCCGAGCCACGCGTCCTCGGGGCCCCAGAAGATCTCCTCAGGCTCCCAGATGTCCTCTCGCCCGAAGCCGAAGCCGAACGGCTTGAACCCCATCGATTCCAGGGCGCAGTTGCCCGCGAAGACGATCAGGTCGCCCCAGGAGATCTTGCGGCCGTGCTTCTGCTTGACCGGCCAGAGCAACCGGCGCGCCTTGTCGAGGTTGGCGTTGTCGGGCCAACTGTTGAGGGGGGCAAAGCGCTGAGCACCGCTACCGCTGCCGCCCCGGCCGTCGGCGATGCGGTACGTGCCTGCGCTGTGCCACGCCATCCTGATGAAGAGCCCCCCGTAGTGGCCGTAGTCGGCCGGCCACCAGTCCTGCGACGTCGTCATCACCTCGAAGATGTCCTGTTTCAGCGCGTCGAGGTCGAGGGTCTTGAACTCGTCTGCGTAGTTGAAGTCCCCGCCCATGGGATTGGATCGGGCCGAGTGCTGGTGGAGAACCTGCAGGTCCAGCTGATCCGGCCACCAGTCCCGGTTCGACCTGGGTCGAGTCCCCTTGGGAGTGGGGCTGGGAATTGCCGGGTTCTCGCTTTCGCTGACGCTTTCAGTCACGTCGGTCCTTTCGCTGGTTGTTCTCCACGTTGGTAGTCGCCGCGACACACTCGGGACATCGGCCCCAGTAGACGACCTCGGCTTCGTCGATCTCGTAGCCCGAGTCGTCAGCGGCCGCCAGGCAGGGGGTGTCGCCGACCGCACAGTCGACGTCGACCATCCGGTTGCACATACGGCAGATGAGGTGGTGGTGGTTGTCACCGACCCGGTCCTCGTAGCGGGCCGGCGACCCGGCGGGCTGGATGCGCCGAAGGAGGCCTTTGTCGGAGAGGGCCGCCAGGGCGTCGTACACGGCCTGAAGTGAGATGGCACCGATCTCGGCCCGCACGACCTTGTCGATGTCGTCCGCCGCACTGTGCGGGTAGTCGGACACCGCCTGCAGTACAGCCAGGCGCTGGGCGGTGACCTGCATACCGTGCCGGCGGAGAATTTCAGTGTTGTCAACGGCTGACTCGCTGGACACGCGCTGGAGAGTAGCCTCGATGCTGGAGTGAATCCAAATCTGGCTCAATACTAGTTCCAGACTGGTTCGCCGAAGACGGATAGGCTCGGACCCGGCCCGTCCTGTTTGGTTCGTTCGGCCATGGCAACCTCGGGATGTCGCGACCAGTGAGAACGGTCTGCCTTGAAGGCACTACCTCGTTCCACCCGCCGGATAGGCTGCGACCCTTGGCGTGCCGCTCCTCCGAGCGTTCTCGGTGAGCATGCCCCACGACCGTGTCTGAGAGCGAAAGGGGCCCGAGATGGCGTCCGAGGCATATCCTGTTGCGGGCGTCATCCTGGTCACCGGGACCGAGGCGGCGGGTGGGACGAGGGCGGTCTTCCGGGTCGATCAGGCCACGGGGGCACAGTCCGTGCTGTCGTCGGCCGGTGCCTTCGTCGCCCCGTTGGGACTCGCTGTCGAGGCGAACGGCAGCGTCGTGGTCGCCGATTGCGACGCGTTCGGCGGCCATGGTGGCGTGATCCGGGTTGATCCGGTGACGGGGGCGCAGACCACAGTGTCGTCGGCGGGCCTGTTCTCCAACCCGTTCGACGTCGCCGTCGAGGCCAGCGGGAATCTCCTGGTTGTCGACGCCCACGCCTCGGGTCGCGGCGGCGTGATCCGGGTTCACGCCGCCACGGGTGCGCAGACCATGCTCTCGATCGGTGAGGTGCAGGCGGTCCCACTTCCTCTGCGAGGGGTAAGGATCACTCTCGAGGCGAACGGCAAGATCCTCGTTATCGAACAGAAGTTGGCCCCCGGTTCGGGTGATGCCGCCGGCGGTCGGCTGGTCCGCATCGACCCGGTCAGCGGTGTCCGCAAGGTGGTGTCATCGGGTGGTGACTTCGTCGATCCGATCGGAGTGGCGGTCGAAGCCGCCGGGTCCATCCTTGTCGCCGACGCCAACGCGTTCGGCGGCGGCGGTGGTGTGATCCGCGTCGACCCGGTGACCGGGACCCAGACGGAGGTGTCGTCGGGAAGTGGTTTCGTGGCCCCGGAGGGGCTTGCCATCGAGGCCGACGGCCAAATCCTGGTCACCGATTCCGAGGCGTTCAGCGGCGACGGTGGTGTGATCCGTGTCGATCACCTGACCGGCTCGCACACCACGCTCTTTTCAGGCGGGGCGGTACGGGCCCCTCGCGGGCTTGTTGTCGTACGCTCGGACCCCTGGTAGTCAGACAGTGCCGTCGCCGGGCTCGACCAGGCGGCTCACCGGGAGGCGATCGACGCGCATGGCCACCGGGTGGTCGCGCACCTCGGCCAGCATGGCCAGGAAGCGGGCGCGGACCACTTCGAGGGCCCCCATGCGGAACAGGTGGTCGGTGGCCAGCTGCACGTCGACGAACGCGCCACCTGCCGCGTGCCAGCGCCGGGCCAGATCGACCAGGGCCACCTTGGACCCGTCGGAGGCGCGGTGGAACATGGACTCGCCGGTGAAGCATCCGCCCACCCGCACGCCGTACATGCCGCCCACCAGCCGGGAGCCCTCCCACACCTCGAGGCTGTGGGCCCAGCCCAGTCGCTGGAGGCGGCCATAGGCGGCTGCCATCTCGTCGGTGATCCACGTGCCTTCGCCGGGGCGTACGCGGCAGCCTTCGACCACCGACGAGAATTCACGGTCGACGGTGGTCTCCCACTCCGAATGCCGCAGACGATGGGCCAGTGATCGACTCACATGGACGCTGTCCGCCAAGATGACTGCCCGAGGGTCGGGCGAGAACCACGGCACCGTCACTCCCTCGTGGGGCCAGGGGAAGATGCCCCGGCGGTAGGCGTCGACCAGGGTCTCCGGGGCCATGTCGGCGCCGAAGCCCACCAGCCCGGTGGGATCGTCGCCCGGGTCGGGCAGCAACCACGGCGACGGGCCCACCGGCTGTGCGGGTCGGGCCCAGGCCGGGACAACGTCGGAGGACCGGAGCACGCCGCCTAGTCTCGCCCCCGATGCGCTGCGGGGCCGACACCGGGGGCACCTTCACCGACATCGTCACCGACGACGGTCGGGTCGTGAAGGTCCTCTCCACCCCCGACGACCCCAGCCTGGCCGTGGCCGAGGGCCTGGCCGCGTTGGCCGACTTGGACACTCCGTCCGGGAACGGGGCCGGACGACCGAGCCTCCTGGCCCACGGCACCACAGTGGCCACCAATGCACTTCTGGAGCGGCGGGGAGGACGAGTGGCCCTCGTCACCACGGCCGGGTTCTCCGACGTCATCGAGATCGCCCGCCAGGACCGACCGTCGCTGTACGACATCACTGTCGACCGGCCTCTCGCCCTCGTTCCCAGGGAACTGCGCCTGGAGGTCGGTGGGCGCCTGGACGCCACCGGCGCGGAGATCGAGGTGCTCGATCCCGGGGCTGTCCCAGCCGTTCCCGGCGACGTCGACTCGGTCGCGGTCTGCCTGATCCATGCCGATCTCGATCCCGGCCACGAGCGGGCGGTCGCCGCGGTGCTGGCCGACCGGGGGTTCGACGACGTGAGCTGCTCGTCGGAGGTGTCGCCCGAGTTCCGCGAATACGAGCGCACCGTGACCACGGTGGTGAACGCCTACCTCCGTCCGCGCTGCCGGCGGTACCTGCGATCTCTGATCGGGTTTGCCGGCGAGGTGCTGGTGATGACTTCGGCGGGCGGGCTGCTGCCCGTCGGCGAGGCGGCTGAGCTGCCCGGGGCGTTGCTGCTGTCCGGACCGGCCGGCGGTGTCCGTGCGGGAGCGGCCGCCGCCGCGTCGGCGGGCTACGCCGATGCCGTCACCTTCGACATGGGCGGCACGAGCACCGACGTGTGCCTGGTGCGGGGAGGGTCTCCCGAGCCCGCGCCGGGACGGGTTGCCGCGGGCCTGCCGATCCGACTTCCCGCCCTCGATATCCACACCATCGGGGCGGGCGGTGGTTCTCTGGCCGGCCTCGATCCCGGAGGGGCGCTGGTGGTCGGCCCGGCCAGCGCCGGTGCCGACCCCGGCCCCGCCTGTTACGGCCGGGGTGGTACTCGACCCACTGTCACCGACGCCGACCTGGTCCTGGGCCGTATCCCTCCCGGCCTGGCCTTCGGCGGCCTCGATGCCCTGGACAGGGAGGCGGCCGACGCTGCCCTGGATTGGGCCGGGGTGACCGCCGAGGGGGTGGCGGCCGTGGTCGACGCGGCCATGGAACGGGCCGTGCGCGCCGTCTCGGTGGAGCGGGGTGTCGACCCGGCCGGGCTGGCTCTCGTGGCGTTCGGCGGGGCCGGTCCCCTGCACGCCTGTGCCATCGCCGAGGGGACGGGGATCGGCGCGGTGGTGGTCCCGCCGCGGGCCGGGGTGCTGTCGGCGGTGGGCCTGCTGTGCTCACCTCGCCAGCGCGACCTGGTGCGATCGTGGCGCACACCCGGCGACCATGCCGGCATCGACGTCGCCCTGGCCGAACTGGCCGCCCGAGCTCGCGAGGTGGTGGCCAACGGCGCTGGCGACGCAGTCGAGGTCACCACCTCCATCGATTGCCGGTACGCCGGGCAAAGCCACGAGCTCACCGTGGCCGGCATCGACGACTTCGATGACGAGCACCGGCGTCGCAACGGGTACTCCCGGGCCGGAGCGCCGATCGAGGTGACGGCCCTACGGGCCCGAGCTCTGGCCGCGCCGTCGGTCGACGTCGCCGACCTCGGGCCGCCGCCCGCGCCCCGCCGTCCCATCGAGGGCCCGGCGGTCGTCGCTGAGCCGACTGCACGGTGTGGGTGCCCGAGGGGTGGTCGGGCCGGGTGGAAGCCGACGGGAGCTGGGTCCTGACCCGAGACCCCGCTCCAAGGGCCGCTCGGGCCCGATGAGCCTCGAGCCCGCGGCCCTGGCGATCCTCGTCTCCCGCCTCACCGGCGTGGCCGAGGAGATGGGGGCGGTGCTGCGCCGGGCCGCCTTCAGCCCCAACATCAAAGAACGGGCCGACTGTTCGGCTGCCCTGTTCACGCCCGCCGGCGAGCTGCTCGTCCAGGCCGAGCACATCCCCGTGCACCTCGGCTCGATGCCGGCGTCGGTCCGGGCGGCCATCGACGCCCTCGGCCACTCCCTGGGCCCTGGCGACCAGGTCGTGCTCAACGACCCGTTCTGTGGCGGCACCCACCTCAACGACCTCACCCTGGTCGCCCCCGTCTTCCGCGACCACACCCTCGTGGGATGGGCGGCCAACCGGGCCCACCACGCCGATGTGGGCGGCATGGCCCCGGGGTCGATGCCCGCCGACGCCACCGAGATCTACCAGGAGGGTTTGCGCATCCCGCCCGTCCTTCTCACCGAGCAGGTCGTCGCCCTCCTCGTGGCCAATTCCCGTACCCCCGACGAGCGGCGCGGTGATCTCGATGCCCAACGGGGGGCCAACGTGGTCGGGGTGGAGCGACTGGCCGCCTTCGCCGACGCCCCGCTCGACGAGATCACCGACTACGGCGAGCGCCGGATGCGGGCCGCCCTCGACGCCGTCCCCGACGGCTCCTGGACCTTCGAGGACCAGCTCGACTCCACCGGCGCCGGCGAGGGCCAGCAACAACCGGCCCGGGTCGTCGTCACCCTCACCGTCGATGGCCCAACCGCCAGCTTCGACTTCACCGGGACCGAGGCCCAACGGGCCGGCAACGTGAACGCCGTCGAGGCGGTCACGGTGAGCGCGGTGTCGTTCGCCCTGCGCTCCGCCGTCGACCCTACCATCCCGGCCAACGGCGGCGTCATGCGCCCAGTGCGGGTGTTCGCCCCCCCGGCGACGGTGGTCAATGCCCTCCCACCGGCGGCGGTTGGAGCCGGCAACGTGGAAGTGAGCGCCCGCGTGGCCGACGTGTGCCTCGGGGCGCTGGCCCAGGCCGTGCCCGATCGGGTGGGAGCGGCCGGCCAGGGGACGATGAACAACACCCTGCTGGGCGGCGCCGATCCGGGGGCGGGAGCCTGGGTGTACTACGAGACGGTCGGCGGCGGCCAGGGTGGCCGCCCGGGCGGGCCCCCGGGGATGAGCGGGGTGCACACGGGGATGACCAACACGGTCAACTCTGACTCCCCGAAAGCGGGGATGAGTGGAGTACACACTGGCATGACCAACACCCAAAATACACCAATTGAGGCGTTAGAACGCGCGTATCCGATGCGAGTGCTGCGGTACACGCTGCGCCGCGGGAGCGGCGGAGCGGGCCGGGCGCCAGGCGGTGAGGGCATCGAACGAGATCTACTGATGCTCACCGACGTGACGCTGTCGCTGATCACCGAGCGACGGGTTTCCCGCCCGTGGGGACTGGCCGGCGCCGTGGGTCTCCAGCTTCGGTCGGGGCTCGTCACCGTGCACGGACGGCTCGAGAAGATCGTCGACGGCTTGGGGATGGAGGCGATCGGTCCACGCCTGACGCAGCGTCTCCTCGTCGGGGTCGAGCAGATCGGTCCACTCCGGAGCACTCATCGACATGGCGCTGACGCTAATTGAGGTCCACGTGGGTGCGTTAGGCGTCGTGGCCGGGCTCGATGCCGACCACCTGCCGGAAGCCCAACTGCCCCGACCACGGCCCGCTCTCGCCGTCGCGAAGAGGGAAGCCCATGTGGTCACCGGTATCGGTGCGGTCCACCACGCCGCCCGCGAACCATGACCCCGCCGAACGTCAGTATCAACCGGGTACGCTCGGTCGGCGGCGCGGTCCTTAGCCTGGCCCCGCGGATGCTGGTTCATTGCGTTGAGCTCTCGGGGGTCGTAATCGCTCAGAAGGGGTCGAACACGGCGACGATACGCATCGTTGCGAGCCTGGGGGATGTCCCCAAGGATCCGGTCAGCCAGGACGCACTGGGATTCGCAGCATCAGCTGAGCGCCTCGCCGAACACTTCGCCCCAGGCCTGACCGTGTTTACCCGCTCGGTGCGCTACTACCAACTGGTGGCCGCCGGTATTCGCATTGCCGCCGAGGCGGGAGTGGCTGACTCCCGCGACGTGGTTTTGCGCCTCGAGCGAACATGGGCGCTTGCCTCCTACCTCGCTGACAAAGCAGCCGGTGACCACAGCGGCTCGGGGCTGCTCGGTATCACCTACGTCCGATCCGCGGCGGAGGCGGCCAAGGCGCGCCAAGGGCTCGACTATCCGCTGTTCCAACGGGGGAGCCAGGGCCGCGCCGGCGCTCTCGGCCTGTACCGCAGGTCCGCGCACAACCTCCTCCTTCTGGACGCAGGTTCAGTAACTAGCCTGGGCCAGCGCCTGAGCGACACCTTTGTCGCCGACGTGGAGTCCTCCGGCCTGCGCCCCGCAGCCTTGGTTCGGGTGAAGAGCGCGCCGTCGGTGGCGATGCGGGACTTCGGCCAGAGAGCTGGCCTATTCGCCGCAATCGACCGGCATACGGCCGAGGCAGCATGGGACGCACTCAGCAACGACGTCAACCGCCGAGCAGCGGCAAAGACCCTCCGAAATGGCCAACAAAGCCAGGACGCGCTTCTAGCGAGGCTTGGAGGGACCCCCCGGTTCCGCGTGCAGGCGTCCGCAGCCGTCGCCCTTGAGCAGACCTACGCTGCCCTGAGCCGGCCGCTCGACGCCGCCGTCGAGGTCGCCTCACAAGCCGGGAGCGTCGAGCCCTCGGAAATCCGCAAGAGTTCCGCACTTCTCGATGTGCTCGACGACTGGAAGGCCGACGCGCAACAAGCGGTCGAGGACCTGGAGCGGGGCGGCGTCGACCATGAACTCGTCGACCTCGGCCGGCGCGTGGCCGAAGCTCATCACCCCTGGGAGGCGGTCGAGATCCTCGTCGACCGCCATCGGCGCGTACAAGAGGCCAAAGGTCGGCCTCCGTGGCTCGACTGGCGGGGAGGCCACTTGGTCCGAGCCGCCGCCACCCCCAACCCGGGCTACCGACCGTTCGACCTGGCCAGCGCCCCCCGAGGCCACGACTTCCGGCTGTTGAACCTCCGTGGGCTCGCCCGGGAAATCGCCGCAGCCGGCGTTGCGCTGTGACCGATACCGCCCGTCTGCTCGACCTCGTCTCCGGTATGAGCCAAGACGGAACCTTCGAGATCATCCTGGCTACTACGTTCAACTTTGACAGCGAGTTTTTCGTTCACACAGGCGTCCTGCCGGCCCTGGCTGGGGAGCTCAACCTGGACCGAGCGGGACAATCCCTCCGGCGACGGATCAGCGCAGATGTAGTGCGCGACGCTCTCGGGAACCCGTTCGTTGGCGTAATCCAGGTTGTCCCTCTCCCGGCGCCACGCCTGCTTGGGTCGACCGCCACCTCTGGCCAACGCGGCGCCTCGGCGTGCAGCACGCCAAGTGCCTCCTCGCTGCGAGCCGATCAAACCTGCACGCCTTGGTCACCTCAGCCAACCTGACCGATGGCTCGTGGTGCAGCAACATCGAGATGGGCGTCGCCTGGACGGCACCACGCCAACCGGTCACGGTCGCCGAGCGGCAAGCGGCTGCGGCCATCGCCGAGCTGGCCCGTGGGCTGCGCCTCCTTGCCCTCGCCATCAAGGAGATGCGCTTCGCGGAAGCTGCGGCCGAACTGGCGAGTCGCCTTCCACCGCCGACCAGCGGTGACCCACACGTCGTCTGGTCCGGAAAGCCCTTCAACGGCCACCCTCTCGATGGCTTGGCCCCCGGCGAGGAGCTCATCGTCACCTCGCCCTTCTGGCCAGCTGATGCACCCGGGTCCGCCCGGGTGGTGGCAGAGCTTCGCAGGCTCGCTCCGGACGTCACGCTCGTCGGTCGGGCCGCTCCGGGTACGGCGGTGCTCGAACTCCCCGACGCCATGGCGACGAGCTCCCGATGCGCCGGGGTAAAAATGGAGGTCGCAGCCGCTCCCAACGACCCGAACTCCCCCGTCGATGCCGTCTCTCGGCGGCTACTGCACGCCAAACAGTTCAGCCTTCGGACCGGGCAGCAATGGCGTTCCTACGTCGGGTCGGCGAACGCCACGGTGCAGGGTCTGGCCCTGGCCGGCAGGCCTAACGTCGAGCTCGGTGTCGTCGCTGAGATCGGACCGCTCCTCAAGGGCTCAGCCGCCGAGAGCATCCAGCCACCGCCGGCGGTGGTCGACCCTGACGACCCGGCATCAGCCTCTGCGGCGCCATTCGCTGATTCCTACGCCACCGCCCACCTCCGGAACGGAGGAGTCCTCGAGCTCACGTGTGAACCAACGCCGGCCCGAAACGCATATCTCGAGGTGCCTAGCGGGGGCCCAGTCCGTTTGCTCCTACAGCGTACGAGACAGGAGCTTGATTTCGAAGCCGACACTGTCGGCTGGCTGCTTCGTCGTCCGGAGGTCACCGTCGTCAGCTCATCTGGGACTCGGCTCCCAGTCCCGGTGGTGATCTCTGACGACCTCAAGCTGCTCGTAAGGGCTGAGGCGGGAGCGACCGACCTGGACTCGCTCCTCGACAGGCTTCGCCGTAATCCGCTCGGGCGACCATCCGATGACCCTGACGACGGCACGGACGAGCCGGAGGGCGGTGAAGGTCCCGCGCCTGGGTTGGCCCGACGGGTAGTACCCCGCAAACCCGTCCACCGAGCCCGCGAGACGATTGAGGTCATCACCGCCGCCGAGGCTCCGCTCAAGGCCTTTTTCGCGACGGACCCGCCCCGTCGTCTCATCGAGCTGCGTCTGGCCGGAGCCGGCGGCATCCTCGACCTTGCCCGCCGGCTGGACTCAACGGCGGGGACCGACGTCGGCCTGACCTTACCGCCGCTGCGTTCGCAAGCATCGAAATCGAGTTGCTGTTCTCGCGTCTGGCTACCGCCCCGGTCGTCGTGACTGCGCTGGCCCCTCTCCGCAAGGAACTAGCCCTGCTGATCGACGCCCTGCTCCACCGAATGGAGTCGGGGACGACCCCAAAGCGCCTCCGGCGCCTGCGAAAGGGGACTTGATCTTGCACGGGATCGACCTTGCCGGCATGAACCGGCACGCGGCCGACGTCACGGCGGTTCGGGTGGAGGACATCGACCGCCAGACCGTGACCGCCGTGGAACTGCTTCGGCGCCTCGGGCGACGTCCCGTGCAGCTCTTGGCCGATGAGGTCGGCATGGGCAAGACCTATGTCGCCCTGGCCGTGGCTGCTGCTCTCAAGCCTGTCGGTCGCCCGGCCCGGGTGGCGGTGCTCGTGCCCAATGAAGAGCTGCGCAGGAAATGGCAGCGTGAGGTCCGCGATTTCATGGCCGCCTGCGTAACCAACGAGGCCTTATCCCTTAGCCCGCCTACCGGCCCGGACCGCTTCGACGTCGACGACCTCGCTGACCTCAGCCGTGGCTCGCCCCGTCGGCAGCTGGCCATCATTCGCTATGGCGCCTTTGGCCTCGCCTCCAAGCGGTTCAGGGATGCCGAGAAGCGCTACCACTGCGCCGCCTTCGCCCTCAGCAGCGATCCCAACCTGGCGGGATGGCGACAACGCCTCAGCCGTGTGTTCGACCAAGCAGGAGGCGAGTCGGGCGACCTCGATCAAAGCCTCGTACAGGCGGTGCATCGACTCCGGACCGGACAGCGGCCTCTTCTGGCCACCAAGATGCCGAGCGGCAAGATCGCTGGTCCGCCACCCACATTGAGGGACGCTGCGGCAAAGACGTTTGGGCGGCGGCAGTCCAAGCCGTTCAGACGGTCCCAAAAAACTGCTCCTACAGCACCCTTCAAGCTGCGCTCCGCGTCACCCTGCGAGACCTTGTCTCGGCCGCACTGATCGCTCAACTGCCGGTGTTTGACCTTGTAATCGTGGACGAGGCTCACAACTGGG